>CAYJHF010000020.1:10815-19762 GCA_964369905.1 uncultured Mailhella sp.
ATGATACAGTTCAGCATCTGCCAGAGATTTATGCCTTTTTACACCGAGGACATATTATACCTAAGCTACCGCTTGAAATAAATGCGTCTTATAGAACCGGATATATGTATAGACAAGAAGGGACTAGCGGTTTTAGAACGGAAATATATCCTGAAATAACCTTGCCCATTGATTTACACTATGCCAGCATGGAGATATACTCAGGGCTTAGATCTACATTTTATAATAATACTGTAGAAAACAGAAATGCACCCAATATTACAAATGAAAACCGCTCAAGGCAAACAGGTTCAAGCAGAATTATGCCTGAACTTGGTGTAAATCTTTATACGCAGGCCAATAGAATTTACGAATTTAAAGATGATTTAGTCCTTACTGAACAAAATATAGGACAAAGTGATTACACAGGAATGCGTCATACCATTCAACCAAGAATAAGTTACCATTGGCTTGACAATGTGGATCAAGATAATAATCCTTTTTATATTTCTGACGACAGACTTTATGATATAAATAATCTTGAATTTTCTCTGGATAATAGGTTTACTTTCCGCAAAAATAGCATAGTGCGTACTGAAAATGGTTTGGAAGAAGTTACAACTTACCAAGATTTACTCAGGGCTCAATTATACATGGGTTATGATTTTCGAGAAAATGGACGAACAAAACATCTAGATATTTTTGAAAACAGGCCTGTACATGATTTACACCTAAGGCTTTCTAGCGAGCCGGCCAATTGGCTTAACCTATATACAGACACTTATTATTCATTTTATGATGGTATTATTAACAGAAGTGATACAGGTTTTACTCTAAAGCATTCTCGCTATGGTTCATTTGGAACTAGCTACAGTTGGAGAGATCAGGCTTATAATTACCGTGAAATAAGTAACTATGATAACTTGGCTGATATAATACCCAGTTCCGAGCTAAATGTTATAACAAATCAGTTCACTTTAAATCTTAATCCCTCCCTAAGCCTTCATGCTATGGAAAGAACAAACTTAAGAGATGGTAAAAGTTTTGAACGTACTCTTGGCTTTTCTTACTTACATCAATGTATGCGAATTTCAGCCGAATATAGCAAAGATGGAATTGAAGAAAGATATCAACTCAATATTGAGCTTTTAGGCCTATCATTTTAATCCACAGGAACTGTTATGTTATTGCGTCTATACTCGGGAGCATTACAAGGAATAAGTGCAGATCCTGTTGAAATTGAAATAGATTATATGCGCAAGGGTATGCCAAGCTTTGTTATTGTCGGTTTGGTTGAAGGAGCAGTCAAAGAGGCAAGAGTTAGAGTTTTTACAGCCCTTAGAACCTCCAATTTTAGATTGCCTCCGGCCAGAATAACCATAAATCTTGCTCCTGCAGAGAGAAAAAAAGCTAGCTCAGCCTATGATTTACCCATTGCTATAGGTCTGCTTTGTGCTGCAGAAATGCTTAATCCAACTCTGCCTTTAAGTGACTTTTTATTTGCTTCCGAACTTTCTCTTGATGGTAATTTACGCGCTGTTTCCGGTATTTTGCCCTTGGCCCTTTTAGCTCGTTCCTTAGGCATAAAAAATATGGTAGTGGCAGAGGAAAATGCTTCGGAAGCCTCTATTGTTGAAGGAATAAATGTTTATGGACTTAAACATTTAACCGATGTAATTGCTTTGATTAGTGGTGAAAAAAACTTTGAATACTTCACTTATGAACATACAGAAGAACAAATAGGCTATATGCAAGATTTTTCTGAAGTAAAAGGGCAAGAACAGGCCAAAAGAGCCATTGAAATTGCGGCCGCCGGCGGACATAATATTCTTTTAATTGGTTCTCCAGGTAGTGGAAAAACCATGTTAGCCAAAAGAATACCTACAGTTCTACCTCCTTTAACCTTTGAAGAGTCTTTGGAAGTAACTACAATTTACAGTGTTTCAAGTCAGCTTACCAATGGTAAATTGATTACCAAGCGCCCCTTTAGAGATCCACACCACACAGTTTCTGAAATAGCATTAATTGGAGGTGGTTCATACCCCAAGCCAGGCGAGGTAAGCCTAGCCCATAGGGGTGTACTTTTTTTAGATGAATTGCCGGAATTTCACCGTTCAGCTTTAGAGGTATTGAGGCAACCTCTTGAAGATGGCTCTGTAACAATTTCACGTTCAGCTCACACCTTGAGCTATCCGGCTTCTTGTATGCTTGTGACAGCTATGAACCCTTGCCCTTGTGGCTACCATGGTGACAGCAAACACTCTTGCTGTTGTTCAAAAAGTGCTCTTAGCCGTTACCAAGCCAAATTGTCAGGCCCTTTGCTAGACAGAATAGATTTACACATTGAAGTACCTTCAGTTCCCTATAAGGAGTTTAGGGGTGATATTGTTTCCAAAAGTTCAGAAGAAATGCGAAAAAATGTTTTGTTGGCCAGAGAAATTCAAGCTCAAAGATATAAGGATTTACCATGGTTAACCAATGCTGAACTTTCTGGAGCAAGTTTGGAAAGATTTTGTGCTTTAGGTAATACAGAACATGAATTTTTAGGCAAGGCAGTAGAAAATTTAGCTCTTTCTGCCAGAGCTTTTACCAGAATTTTACGCATTGCAAGAACCATTGCTGATTTGGAACAGGCTGTAAATATACAAATTAAACACTTGGCTGAGGCAATACAATGCCGAGTTTTAGATCGCGCAATACATTAGTTAGTCGACCATAAAGGAGCTTATTGTGAACCCCATAAAATTTAAATTCTTGCCTTTATCATTTATAATTAGTTTATTTGGCTTAGCCTTTTCAGCTTATAATGTATTCAGCTCATCTGATAACTCCTGTATTGCCCTTGCAAATTGTGAATTATTTATAGATTTTACTGTGCTTGGTATTTCTTTATGGTGGTTTGGTATTATATTCTTTTTCATAACATTAATATTTGCCCTATTTGGCTTAGTGCAGTTTGGTAAGTGTTTTAGTGGCCTTGGTGTAGTATTGGACATATTTTTGCTCAGTATAATGTTGATTAGTGCACCATGTAGCAATTGCTTAATTGAAGGTACTTTAATTGTTTTAGTATATATGGCTTTTTACTGGGATTCCAGGAATAAAAAAGTTCCAACTAAAATTCCAAGCCCTTTTTTTGTATTTCCGTGGCTTATAATGTTAATTATGGTGCTTGGTGATGTGTTTACAAGTTATACCAAGCCATGGCCTTTGACAGGAGATCCAAATGCTCAAATCAGGGTTTATTTTTCAACTAATTGTTCTGCTTGTGCAACTTTGATTGATGCTCAAGGTGACAGTGATAATATTTTATGGTTGCCCGTGCAAGAAGAAGAAAATGATGTTTTCAACATTAGGTATATGGAAGAACAAATGCAAGCAGGTTTAACTTTTAAAGAGGCTTATCAAAAGCTTAAGACAGAAAAACCAAGCGCAAATATTTATGATATTTTTTCATTTAAGCATTGGAATATTCAATTGCAACTTTGGAAAAATTCAGCCTATGTTATGAAGAGTAATAAAAATACTATACCTTTAGTAGAATTTCATGGTTTACCATCTATGCTCTTGCCCAGTGTTGAAAAACCGCAAAGTTTTAATAATAATCCCACTCAAGCAGTAGATGATATTTTGGGTAAAGTGGTGGGGGCTTGTGGCGGTGAGGAAGAAATTCCTTGTCCTGAGTTTTAGAAAGTAATATTAAATAAAAATCGTTTAAAGATGGTAATTGAAAATGAGTTTTACAAAACACCCAGATCAAGCAAAATTATTCCATAATTTATCAGTTTATATAAGTATTGGTTCAAATAGCGGTGATCCCATTTTAAATATTCAAACCGCCTTACAAATGCTCTGTGCTTATCCTAAAACTAAAATCGTTGCTACTTCAAATGTTTACCAAACAGAGCCTCAAGGTGATAGAAATCAGGCTTGGTTTTGCAACCAAGTTGTCAGGCTTGAATACTCAGATTTTGATTGTAGTACAGCCTTTGATTTTAATGCCTTTGAAGAAGCACATTTCTTACTTGATTTTTTATTGCATATTGAAAACGAAATGGGTAGGGTGCGTGATGCAAACAGGCGTTTTGGACCAAGAATTATAGACCTAGATATTTTATTATTTGGCAATCATACAATTGAGTCAGAAAGATTGGTTATTCCTCATCAAAGAATGGAGCAAAGAGCCTTTATTCTAGTTCCCTTGCAAGAAATTATAACAGATATAATAAGTTATAATCAAATAACCATTGAAGACGCATTAAAAAAATTGCATTATGAAGTAAATGAAGGTAAGATATACCAATAAACAATTTATAAGAGATTTTGCTCAAAAATATAATTATGCAAAGCTCAAACAGGAGATAATATGATTTGGAAATTGCTGATTTTTGCCATTGCAGGCTATGCACTTTTTCGCTTATTTATGAATGATAAGAAAAAAAAAGAAGAAGCCATTCACGAGGAACATTCAGAAAAAATTGCTGATGGTGATTTAGTAAAAGATCCCATTTGCGGAACTTATGTGGAAAAAGAAAGCAGTGTGTCTGTGCGTGATGGTGAACACGTTGAATATTTCTGTAGCCATGATTGTCGCAGTAAATATATTGCCAAAATAGAAGAACAAAATAAATTATCTTCCTAGTTTTGATTGAACAGTTTCAAAATTTTTAGCAGACAGTTCTAACAAAAATTAATAATTGTGTTTTTGGGCATGAGCAAATTATTAAAAATATATAAGTGGAGTATGGCATAAATGGCAGATGAATTTTTAAATAATGACAAAGAAGAAAATGTTATTATAGTAACAACAGGGCCAGCACCTACAAATATTAAAGAAAAACGCAAGTTTTCAGCTTGGCTTTTTTCCTTTCTTTTTTCTGTGTTTACCTTAGTTGGGCTGTGTATTTACAAACCCGATCCTTATTTTACAGTAATGCTATTTGTGCCGGACGGGCTTTTAGTAACCTTCCAAGTAACTATTATGTCTGTTGCCATAGCTATTCCCATTGGTTTACTCACAGGTCTTGGACGTATTTCAAAAAATCCTGTTATTAACGCAGTGGCTTCTGTTTATGTGGAAGTAATACGAGGTATTCCTCTTTTAATGCAACTTTTTTATATTTATTTTGCTCTTGGTGCATTTTTACAAATTTCTCCAATGGTTGCAGCAGTTACAGCCCTTAGTTTTTGCTATGGAGCTTATATGGGGGAAGTGTTTAGAGCCGGAATTTTATCTATTTCCCACGGGCAAACGGAAGCGGCCAGATCCTTAGGCTTCAATCAAACGCAAACCACATTTTTAATTATATTACCTCAGGCCATGCGCACAATTATTCCACCGGTTGGCAATGAATGTATTGCTTTACTAAAAGATACTTCACTTGTTTCAGTAATTGCCATTGCCGATTTATTACGCAGGGGCAGGGAATATGCTTCAAATACCTATGAGTATTTTGAAGTTTTTACTGTAATTGCGCTAGTTTATTTGATTATAACCTTGCTTTTATCCAAAGGAATGAGTATGTTCGAGAGGAGGCTTTCTCACTATGATAGATCCCGTTAAAAATTATAGCGCATTAAAAGAACCTGACTTAACCGCCGCTATTTCCATGCGTGGGGTATGGAAAATGTTTGGCGATGTTGTGGCGTTAAAAGATATTAATTTGGACGTAAAAAGTGGTGAAAAGGTTGTAATTATAGGCCCATCAGGCTCAGGAAAATCAACAGCACTTCGCACTATAAATCGTTTGGAAGAAGCAAGTATAGGAAATATTTATATTAATGGGCAAGATATTTATTCTGATGAAAATGATATAAATAAAATGCGCCAAAATGTTGGCATGGTTTTTCAAAGTTTTAATTTATTCCCTCACATGAATGTACTTGGTAATCTAACCATAGCCCCATTAAAGCTTAGAAAAATCAAAAAAAGCGAAGCTGAAGACAGAGCTATGTTTTTGCTCAAAAAAGTTGGCTTAGTTGATAAAGCTAAGGCTTACCCCTCCATGCTTTCCGGTGGGCAACAACAAAGGGTTGCCATTGCAAGGGCTTTGGCCATGCAACCCAATATTATGCTTTTTGATGAGCCAACATCTGCTCTTGATCCTGAAATGATTGGAGAAGTTCTTGATGTTATGGTCAATTTGGCTGAAGAAGGTATGACCATGGTTGTGGTAACACATGAAATGGGTTTTGCGCGTCAAGTGGCGGATAGGGCTGTTTTTATGGATAAGGGTATGATTTTAGAGGAAGCCCCTCCAAAACAACTTTTTGATTACCCTCAACACATAAGACTGCAACAATTTTTAAATCAAGTTTTATAGTAAACTTGAAAATATTATTACTTGTGAATTTAAATGGACACATATATTAATGCTATTATTCTTGGTATAGTTGAAGGATTAACTGAATTTTTGCCAGTTTCTTCAACTGGGCATTTAATTTTGGCAGGGGAATTGCTTGGGCAATCAGGCGTAATAAGTGATACTTTTGAGGTTTTTATCCAAGTGGGTGCAATTTTAGCGGTTTTTGTTTGCTATTTCTCACGTTTTTGGCACTTGCTTTTTCCAAAAAAGGCAGAATTTAACCGGACAAAGTTTAGTGGTTTATATGGAATATATTTATTGGTTTTAACTTCTTTGCCGGGGGCAAGCCTAGGTTTAATCTTTCACTCTGAAATAAAAAGCTTATTTTCAGCAAAGGCTGTAGCCATAGCTTTGATTGTGGGTGGTATTTTAATGCTTTTGGTGGAGAAGTTTTATAAAAATTCAAAATATACTAATGTAAAGTATTTGAGCATTGATGAACTAAAACCAAAAATAGCTCTTGGAGTTGGACTTTTTCAATGCTTAGCCTTATTTCCAGGTTTTTCCCGTTCAGCAGCTACAATTATGGGCGGTATGATTTTAGGAGTAAGAAGAGAAGTTGCCGCTGAATATTCATTTCTTGCCGCTGTGCCAATTATTTGTGGTGCTGCTTTTTTTGATCTTATTAAATCAATGGATTATCTGACTATAAGTCATATTCCTTATTTTGCCACCGGCACATTTGTGGCCTTTATTTTTGCTCTTATTGCCATAAAGAGTTTTATTGCTCTGCTCTCAAAGGTTGGTCTTGTGCCATTTGCTTGGTACAGAATAGCCCTAGCAATTCCTGTATTATATTTTAGTTCATAAAAGTTTCTTACTTTCACGTCAATCTAATTTATATTCTTTCGGGGGAAAAACCTTTTAAAAAAGATTATTCCCCCGAACCCCCTTTTCCAAAACTTTTTATTGAAGCTTTTTTGCTAACTTAAAACTATTTTTTCAAACAAAGTTTGAAAAAATCCACGGGGTTTGCACTTGAGAATGTAATTTACCTCACTCCCTTTGCTGGGGGTTGGGGGCAAAGCCCCCAAATTAGATTCACGTGGTTTACTTTAGAAAAGCATTTCAAAATGCTAGACAATAATTTAATAGTGTGCTATATTTCTTTTCGATGATTTTGTTTTGGATTTTATAGTTTTATTAGATTGTAATTGGCAAACTAGACGGCCTTTTTTTTATTGTTAACCGTAAGTCTCAATTAGGCAAAGGTTCTAGTTTTTAATAATCAAACCTCATTTTAACACTATGAATATGATTAAAAGACAGGGGCTTCCACTGGTAATTTGCGCCCCTTCGGGAAGTGGCAAAACCACGTTAATTAGAAAATTACAAGATGAGTTTTCTTTGCCATTTTCTGTGTCCTGTACCACACGCCCTCCAAGAACTGGAGAGGTTAATGGTCAAGATTACCATTTTATGGATCAAAAAACTTTCGAGCAAAAAATTGCTGACGGTGACTTGTTGGAATATGCTAAGGTGCACAATAATTATTATGGCACTTTAAAATCCACTATAATGCAAACACTAAAGCAAGGCCAAGATTTGATTTTTGATGTAGATGTGCAAGGGGCAGCCCAGTTATCTGTGGCTCTGCCAGTGGCAAAGTTTGTATTTATTTTTCCGCCTTCACAAGAAATCTTAAAACAAAGGCTCTTAATTAGGGGAACTGATTCTGAGGAAATGATTGCTCTTAGGCTGAAAAATGCGAAGTATGAAATTCAATCTTCTAATTGGTTTGATGCGTGGATATTGAATGAGAATATAGAAGTTGCATACGAAGCTTTGCGTTCATTTTATATTGCCAGCACCCTTTCTCCAAGTTTAAACTCCAAGTTTTTGATGAATTTAATCCATAAAGAATGGTTCTAATAAAGGTAAATTTATGGCTGAGTTGGTAGTTGCTCTAGATTTTCATTCAGAAAAAGAAGCCATTAATATGGCTGAACAAATCCAAGGTGTAGCTCCGTGGGTAAAAATCGGACTAGAATTATATATCAGCCAAGGGCCAAGTATTGTAAAGAAAATGAAAGACTTGGGTTTTAAGGTTTTCTTAGACTTAAAACTTTTTGACATACCAAATACTGTTAAGGGAGCTACGGCTTCTGCCATTGATTTAGGTGTGGATTTGTTGACTATTCACTTACTTGGTGGCAGAAAAATGGGAGAAGCTTCTTTGCTTGAAGTTCAAAGCAAAGGCTCTAACCTTATGATTTTTGGTGTTTCTGTGTTAACTTCCTTTGCAGAAGGAGAGTTGCCTGGCTTTGACAAAAGTATTGGGCAAATGGTTGAAATTTTGGCACAAGATGCAGAAGAAATGGGTTTACATGGAATAGTGTGTTCTGGGCAAGAAGTAAAAAAAATGAAGAGTATTTCACCAACACTAAAATTTTTAACCCCGGGGATTAGGCTTGATGAAAAGAGTAATAGTGATGATCAAGAGCGTATTATTACTCCCCAAAAAGCAGTAGAGTTTGGTTCAGATTTTTTAGTGGTTGGACGACCCATTACTTTGGCAAAAGATCCTAGGGAAGTTTGCCTTATAATACAGCAAGAAATGCAAATTAAATAATTTGAAACTTCTGTATAATTCATGGAACAAG
>CAYJHF010000021.1:0-19008 GCA_964369905.1 uncultured Mailhella sp.
GTTAACTCCATCAGCGGAAACTACCCCTACTTCAGTTGCTAAAAAATGCCTAAGTGTTGCATGACTAAGTGAAAATAACCAAACAACAGAATATGCACTGCCCACCGATGGTCTTGTTTCAAATTCCGGAACAGATGATATAATCATTCTAAATTTTGGAATATCTTCACCCTCAAGAATAAACAGATTGCTTGCATTAAAAATCTCTTTTAATCTGGTGGACAGCATGGAGCCAATACTGTCATTTCCTTCAAATTCTACCAAAATGGGATTAACCAAAACTTCCACATCTTTTGGAGTATTTGGAATAGTTTCATTTGCTTGGCTCTGATGTGAATGTAGCAAAGTAAATATAAAACAAAGTGCAAATAAATAGTATTTTAAAATTTTCATAAACTCCTCCCCAAAGAAAAATGATTTTACTGCAAATATAATACTCGCAAAAATAAAACAAAGCAAGAAAATGATATAATATTTATAATTTATAACTATATGATTTTATTGTAAAACCAAACCTTCAAAGCAATAAAATTCACATAAATCTTCTTGCCAAATATTTTTAGGCAATCCTGCTTTGATAGCCAAATGTGCAAGCGTTGTTTCTAAATCCCAACCCTGCTCAATGGGAACATGAGGTAAAAATACAGCACTGCGCCCCTGAGCTTTTAAAATAATGCCGTGCTTACCTAAAACTATTTGCTCTTTTGAGCTTGGGAAAGATGGACCAAGCACTGTTATATCGTAGTGGATTGCAGGAATTTCTGCCTCAATAATGGGAGAAAACCTATGGTCTTCCACAGCTGCACTATAAGCCATGGCCAAAACCGAAAGCCATAAAGGGTATTCAGCCTGCATAAGTCCAATGCAACCCCTAAGATTGTTTGTATTGTTTATTTGCTTGTGGTAAGTCACAAAAGCACCCATTTTTTCATTTAAAATACCATTTGGAATGGGAGCAAGTTCATCTTGATTTAATCGTCTTTTTTCTTTAACTGCCACTAAAAGGGCTTGTTTAACCAAATCAAGCAAATATTTTTTTTCCACATCATTTATGATTAAGTTCATATTCTACTCCATAGTAATATTTTAAAAACCATCTTCCAAAGGTGGGTAAATCATAGCACCTTGAATATATTTATCCAAATCATTCTCATAACCTAAAATTGTTGCCCTGTCTTTGCTAACTTCATTTATGCTTTTTGGCTTTAAAAATACTGTATGAGCTTTTATTTCTAAACGGTTTTGAGCAAGCCATTGTAATGCTTGAGCATAAATCCTGTGCTCTAAAACATGAATTTTATCTTGCAAGTTCTGTGGGCTGTCCTCTTGATGACAAGGAACAATAGCTTGAATTATAATTGGGCCGGCGTCCATTTCTTCACTGACAAAATGCACACTACATCCTGAAAATTTTACACCATAATTCACAGCATCTCTTGCCCCGTGCACACCGGGGAAAGATGGTAAAATAGCAGGATGAATATTAATAACCCTATTTGGAAATTGCTGCAAAAAATACGGTGTAACCAAACGCATATAGCCTGCCATAGCCACTGTGTTTGCACCATGTTTTTTAAGCATTTCACACATTTTTAAATCAAAATCTTCACGAGTTTTGAAAAGCTTATGATCTAAGAATACATGAGGTATGTTGTGATTTTTTGCCCTCTCAAGAACCTTTGCCTCAGCTACATTGCTAAAAACCACACAGACTTTTGCTTGCAAAGTCCCATCTTCAACCGCTCTAATAATTGCTTCGGCATTACTTCCACTTCCTGAAGCCAAAATAGCTAAATTCATTTCCATATTTTACTTCTTCTATGTCGTGCAAAATTTTTATTGGCAAAAATATAATCCATTTTCAGGATCGACTATATATCCTTTGGCTTTGAAAGCGTCAATAAAGATTGGTAATATGGTGAGCTTAAATCAATTTCTGGAGAAAAGTATTTTGTAACTTCAGCAAGTAAGGCAGGAATTGTAAAATCCTCCGGTTCTACCTGAGCTTCAAATCCATAGTCATTTAAAGTTTGGCTTGTAATTGGCCCAATGGAGGCAAAACAGAGTTTTTTAGATTTCTTTAGCACTTCCACAGGAATATTATCCATAAAATTGCGTACTGTAGAGGAAGAAGCAAAGGTTATACAATCTATTTGATCACTCTCAAGAGCTTCTAACAACTCTTCCTTATTTCCGGTAACTGCCTTAGTCTGATAAGCCGGAGCAATTTCAACAATAGCTCCATGTTTACTTAAAACCTCAGGCAAAACTTCCCTTGATTCCAATGCTCTTGGAATTAATATGTGTTTGCCCGAAATATTATATTGGCAAAGTCCTTCGGCTACGGCTTCAGCCACATAGGTCTCTGGAATAAAATCTGGTATAATTCCAAGATTTTGAATTTCTTTTGACGTAACAGGCCCTATGCCGGCAATTTTAGCCTTAGCCAAAGCTCGGCTATCTTTTCCAAGAGCTTTCAGCCTTTTGGCAAAGTGTTGTACTCCATTAACAGAAGTAAAAATTATCCACTCAAACTTTTCAATTTCTGCAATGGCCTGATCTAGCACCGCATAATCGTCCATGGGCTCTATGGAAATGGTGGGATATTGAATAACATTTGCGCCCAAATTCATAAGCATGGAGAGCATTTCGCTGGATTGTTCCCTTGATCTGGTGATTACTACAGTTTTACCAAACAAAGGACGGCTTTCATTCCAATTTAGTTTATCCCTCAAAGCAACAACTTGACCAACCACAATTACAGAAGGATTTGTAAAACCTTCTCTAATGGCCGCCGCAGGCAAGTCTTCAAGACTAGAGTCTAAAGAGCGTTGATAAGGTAATGTTCCCCAATGGATTAATGCAGCAGGAGTTTTTGGATCCATGCCGGCAGCAATTAAATTTTTTGAAATAACTGGCAAATTTTTCATGCCCATAACAAAAACAAGGGTAGAAGCACTTTTTGCCAAAGCTTCCCAGTTATGGCTTGAATCAGGCTTGGTGGGATCTTCATGTCCTGTTATAATGGTAAGCGAAGAAGAGGCCGTGCGATCTGTAACCGGTATACCGGCATAGGCAGGGCCGGCAATGGTGCTACTTATGCCTGGAATTTCAGCAAAAGGAACATTGGCGTCATAAAGAGCTCTGCCCTCTTCACCGCCACGACCAAAAATATAAGGATCGCCCCCCTTTAGTCTGGCCACAATCTTGCCCTCTTTGGCTTTTTTAACCAGTAAAGCATTTATTTCTTCTTGTGGCAGGGCGTGATTGCCTGCTATTTTTCCCACATATATTTTTTCAGCGTCTTTTCTTGCTTTTTCTAGTAAAATATCACCGGCCAAATAGTCATATACAATTACATCTGCCGAAGATAAAGCCTCTAGGCCCTTGCAAGTAATCAATCCTGGATCACCAGGGCCTGCTCCAATAAGATAAACAAACATCATAGCCTCCACGCAAACTGAGAGCTCTGCATAATTATTTTATATCACAAAGCATCTTATAAAATTATAGTTGTTAAAAAGTTTGTGAATTATTTATGCAAGGCTCAAAGACACACAAAACAATAATTAAAGTTTAATTTCGCCAATTCTTGTGTGTGACCTGCCTGCAAATAAACAGGTCTAATTTGCCATACAAATTTTCCATAAAGATTTACACAAGGATTTGTGTAAATCTTTCAAACTTTATTCAGTACTATAACTTTGATTATTTACTATCGCAAGAAAAGTTTTTATAGTATTTTTTTTAGATTATTTTTAATAAAAAAACCTCTGCACAATGAACTGTGTAGAGGTTTCCAAAAAACTTAAAAATTGACTTTTTCAGTGTGAATTAAATTAGATGGCTTTTTTATAATCTTTCCAATTTGTCAAATTATTTTTTACCTTTTCTTTTAACTCATTGTCCACCACTTTATTACTGGCTTCAGAAGCCACATAGGACAATTCAATCCATGAACCGTCATAATTATAAACATCATCAAGCTTTAAAACTTCTTTTAACACTGCTTGAGTGTGGGCTGAGCGCACTCCGGATTGACAAAAAGTAATAACTTTTCTTCCCTTTATATCCTTATACAGCTCTTCCAACTCGGCCTTAGATTTTATTATATTATTTTTATACACAGCCTGATCCCACGGAATGCTAAGTGCCCCTTTTAAACCACCTGTTCCAAAAGCACCTGCTGATGAACCGGTCTTTTCCCCTTGAAATTCTTTAGTTGACCTTGTGTCAATTACCACCCATTCATCTGGATTATTAAGCGCTGCTATAATCTGTTCCATATTGACGCCATATTCTTCCACATCATAGCTTTTGGCCTGATAATCGGTTTTTACACTCTCTTTGACCAAATCTTTGCCATCACCATAATCATAGCCAACAGCCAACCAAGCATTAACTCCGCCATCGAGAATTTTTACATTTTCATGCCCAAGGAGTTTGATTTGCCAATAAACTCTGGCGGCATCGTGCATGGCATCAGCACTGTAAACCACGATAAATGAATCTTGAGTTGCTCCGGCCTTTGATAAGAGCACTTCCATTTCAGCTTTTGATTTTCTAAAGCCACTTACAGCCGGCGCTATGGCTTCCATAGAACCATCTCCGCTATAGTCAGGACGCCAAACAGTAAAGGAACCATTGATGGGACGCCCTGCATTATTACCTGGAATATACCTTTTTTTATTGTGTAATACTCCGATTAAAATAAGATTTGGGTCTTTATCGTCCATCATAGATTTTAATTCTTGAACAGAAATAAAATCTCCCATTTCTTCATGATGTTTTGCCATGGCATAATCAGTAGAAATATTAGATGAAAACAAAAGTGCAAATGCAGAACTAATAGAAACTAATAGTTTTTTCATAAAAAACTCCTATTTTATTTTTTTTAAATTTGTTGGTTAGCTCATTATTTTTTCAATCTTTTTCTTAGTCTTATAGCGATTAGCCCAAGCACTTATGGGTTTTGACAAGCTATCAAAGGGAGGTAAATCTCCTTTATAAACAACAGGGCCAAAAACCAAATCAAGAATATGCCAAGCATTTGTTCCGCCCATTAGCATGGACTGCCTACAGGCTGCACAATATGTTAGCACCTCATTTGTTGGGAAATCTTCAACCCTGCGTTGCATAACTTTTAAAGCCAAGGCGGGATTGGCCGGAACAACCATGCCCCCAAATCCACAGCATCTTGTATTTTCGCGTGTTTTTTCAGGCTCTGCATATTTATAGCCAAGTTCACTCATAATCCAACGTATTCCATTATGAATTTCTTTATAAGGACGTATGGAACAAGAATCATGGACAGAAAAAATCACATCGGAATTTTCTGCTTTCTTAATCATTTCTTTTGGCAGACCAATCTCAGGAAATAAAGCCCATAAAGAAGTTACTTTTAAATTTTTGTCAAGTTCCATTACCTTATAACAGCTTTGACAACCCACAATTACCTCTTCAACTTCACAGGCTCTTAAATCAGCTAAAAGCCCTTCAAAGCGTTCGTGAAATAAGTCTTCTTGTCCTAAAGCCTTAGTTGGTTTACCACAGCATTTTTGTATAATTGAAATGTCCGGAAAAATATTTTTTAAATGCTCAACTGTTTTCACAACTAAGTCAGGATTGTATGAAGACAAAGCACAACCGGAAATAAAAGCCTTTCTTCCCATATTACTATCCTCCCCTTTTCTTGGTTGTAAAAAATTTGGAAAATCCAAGTAATTGATGAATATTTATGGCCTTATGCCCCTTGATAGGTGAATTCCCATTGTTTGCTTTAATATAGTCTTTGCGCATTAGCCCAAATAACTCTGAAAATTTATATTCCTCAGGACAAACCAAGGTGCACTGATCGCACATATTACAGGAGTAAGCAATAAGTGGATCCATATTAGATTTTTCTATGAATTTTGCAAATAATTCACCTGGATATGCAGTAAATTCGTTGAACATAATACACTCTGCCATACATTTTTTACATTCACACTTTAAACATCGTGAGGCTTCAGCAATGGCTTGTGCTTGTGTATAGCCAAAATCACATTCATCAAAAGTTAATATGCGTTGTTCCACAGGCATTAATCGTGATTGCTCTCTTTTGCTTACTTCTAAACTTTTGGGCAGTGGAATTTCTAGCCTTGAAAAGTTACCCACCTCATTGGTAAAATCTCTATCTTTATCTAAAGAATCGTTATTTAAATAGCGCATTACAGAGTAAGCAGCCTTTCTGCCAGAAGCCATTGCTTCCACCACAATCTGAGTTCCAGCGCAATCTCCGGCCACAAAAACACCTTTTAATGAAGTGCCAAGAGTGAGATAATCCTTAGCAAAACGTCCGGTTCTTGACTGCTCTATGGAGCAACCTTCAAGTTTTTCTACAACTTGCCCTGTGGCAAAAATTACTGTGTCGCAATCAAGAGAAATCTTACAATCTCCATATTGAGGATTAAAATTACCATTTTCATCAAGTACGCATAAACATTCATGGAAACAGGCTGAGTTAACAATATTCTTTCCATTTTCTTCCACAGAAGTAAATTCCACATTACCATAGCCACATAAAAACTCAACGCCCTCTTCCAAAGCTCCATGCTGTTCATGCTGACTGGCAGGCAGTGCTTCAAAAGACTCAAGGGACAAAAGGCTTACCTTTTCAGCACCAAGCCTAATGGCAGTTCTGGCGCAATCCATGGCCACATCTCCGCCCCCAATAACAATTACTTTTTTACAAGGAACATCAGTTTTTTGCTCCAAGGAAGCCTTCTTTAAAAAATCAACAGCATTGGTTATATTTAAAGCATCACCACCCTTACTTGGAATAACACTACCTTGATGAGCTCCTATGGCTACAATTACAGCATCATTGGAATTTCTGAGATTTTCAAAGCTTATATCTTTTCCAACCTTAGTATTAAGCACAAATTCTATTCCAAGCTTCTCAAGGTAGCTGTATTCATAGTCAATTATATGTCGTGGTAAACGGTAAGCCGGAATACCAACCCTCATCATTCCACCATAATGTGGCAGAGCTTCATAAACTGTTACTTGATGGCCTTCTCTGGCTAAATCAATGGCTGATTGTGCTCCAGCAGGGCCTGCTCCAATAATGGCCACTTTTTTTCCGCTATCTGCTTTCTTTGATAAATCCCAAAGCTTTTCATCATCTGCACTATCAGCCGCATACCTTTTTAAGCCTGCAATGGCCATGGGTTCACCAAACTCTTTATTGCTACGACATTCAGTTTCGCAAGGATGGGCACAAATACGCCCAAGTGTAGCCGGCAAAAATAGTTTTTCTCTAATTAAGCTTACGGCTTCATGGAGCTTATTCTCTCTAATGAGATCAATATAGCCCATTACATCTGTGTGCATAGGACAGCGTGTAATACAAAATGCTTGATTATGTCCCTGACATTCAGAAGCTATAACCTTAGCTTTCTCAATAGTCTTTTCACTAAAAAGAACACTCATAACCCCACCTTATGTTTTAGAATTTTCTAAAGCAAAAGAAAATAAAATTAGTCTATGCCAAAGTCATTACTAGTAGAGAGTAATTTATTCTTTTAATTTTGATTTTGCCTGTTTAACCACATAGGTTATAATACCAAGAATTAATAGCACAACAGCCACAAGAGACCATGGAATTTCTCCATGTTCAATGGCATAAGTAACAGCACCAACTCCGGAAACATATAAAATTGTGCCAGGTAAAATACAAATGGCAGTCCAAAGGCAATAAATTTTAAATGGAATATTGGTTAAGCCAAAACCATAATTGAGTAAATTAAATGGAAAAATAGGAACAAGCCTTGTGATGGCTACAATCATATAGCCATTTTTTTCAGTCAAATTTTCCAATT
Source organism: uncultured Mailhella sp. (assembly GCA_964369905.1). Classification (GTDB taxonomy): domain Bacteria; phylum Desulfobacterota; class Desulfovibrionia; order Desulfovibrionales; family Desulfovibrionaceae; genus Taurinivorans. The sequence continues at coordinate 7,863 of CAYJHF010000021.1, forward strand.
TTTTAAATTTTTCATTTTTTTCCAAAATATTTTTAACTGTATTTCGAGCAAAATATTTTGCCAATAAAAAACAAATGGCTGCTCCAAGATTTGCCCCTATGGAAACATATATAATGCCAAAGAAAACTCCAAAAATTGGGGCAGACATAATGGTTAGCGCCGAAGCAGGAACTGCAAAAACAGTTGCTAAAACATATACTCCAATAAAAATAAGTGGGGCAATTACACCTTGGGATTCAACCCAAGTTTTCATTCCGGCTATGGCTTCTTCAAGATTATACACACGAGCTAAATATATAAGAAGGGCCACAATAATAACAAATACTAAAAGCTTAATCCAATTTTTCATAAAACCTCTCCTTGCTAATTCGAATATTGTAAACAAATCAATTAAATACCGAAAGTCAAACGTAAATCAAAATTTGATATATAAAAATGAAAGGTCATATCTTTTGTGAAAAAAAGCACTTTGTTTCAATATACATAAATTAAAACTTATGTCAAGTGGAATAGTTATACATTAAACAAAATGAAAACTATTTTCAGAAAAAAACATAAAACTTAAAATTATTGATTTACCTCATAAAAACTAAGGCCAATTATCTTAGAATTATTCTTTAGATATGCTAAAAGATCAGTTTTAACCACTTTGCCCTCTGTTGTGCTGGCGTGATAAAGAAATCCATCTTTGTAAATTCCCATGTGAGTTATTAATTTTTGACTTTTACTTTGTCCTGCCCAAGTATTGGCACTTATTTCTTTAATAAAGAATACTACCATAAAATTTGGCAAATTAGCAATAAAGTTATTTGTAATATTTTGAGGTTCAAGGTAATTCACTGAGGCATTTATCATGCTTGGTTGTTTTTTGGCAAGTTCCAGATATTTATTATCTTTCTTTTTTACAAATTTATTTTGCAAAAACCAAGTTTGTAAATTTAGGTTAAGATTAGTTTTTTTTGTATTTTTAATGGGATATTTTTTTATAAAACCATACTTTAGAGCATTTGGAATCCAGTGGTATTCCATAATATGTGCTCTTGAAAAAAAACCTATTTGACCATCAACATACCTCAATTGAATTATGTTGTCATAAAAATCTGTTTTATTTAAACTTTGTCTATGTTTAGCCAGCACTGTTTCCACATAGGTTGTGCAATCAAAACAATCTATTCTAGCCAATTTGCCGGGGCTATAAACACTATCTTCCCCGTCTCCCAGAGGGTTCACAGCATAAGGATAATTTAAAAATAATTTTTCTTGTAGAAAATTTTCATTAGCTTTACAAAGATTATTCACAAAAAAACTAGCCAAAAAAACAATTACTGAAAATAAAATGATTGATTTTTTCATGCCAGCTCCAATTTTTTATATTCAAGATAAACTCAGCGTTTTCTCTGTTGCATATAACTGCCAAAAATAATTAAAAATAATCCAACATAGGTTGTGGGTGCAATATTTTCCTTTAAAATCAGTGAAACCCAGAAAAGAGCTAAGAAAGGAGATAAAAAAGGAAAGCTTGCAATTTTTGCAATAGCTTGAGTTTTATTAATGGCAATTCCCCATAAAATAAAAGGAATACTTAGTTCAAATAGTGCAATATATACGGCGGGTAAAATTGTTGATTTTGAAAAAACAAAGCTTTGATTGCTAAAGGCTAAAAATACAATTCCAAGAATACAGGAAACCAAAAAACTCATAAATAGCTGATTAATATTTGACAAAGGACTTTTTGTGTTGACAATCCAATATATAGCATAAATGAATGTGCTCAATATTATATAAACTAAGCCACTAGAATCAATATGCCCTAAGTGTTTTACTCCACCCAAACTTATTACAACAATGCCCATATAAGCCACAACAAGCCAACAAAACTCTTGTAAGCTAATTCTTTGTTTAAAAGCCCAGATGGATAAAATGGTGAGTACCAAGGCCCAAGAGTAGTTTATGGGCTGAGCTATTTGTGCAGGCAAGCGTTCATAGCCCAAGAAAAGTAAAATATAGTAAATAAAAATAAGACAGCCGGGCAATAAGGAGTATAATTTAGCTAACATTCCATATTGTTTGAATTTCTTATATTCACCGCTTACTACAATATAAACACCCAAAAATATGCTTGCAAAAAACATACTTAAGGTAATTAACTGCACTGGAGATAAAAATAGTAAAGCTATTTTAAATGCTGTTGAAACAGTTGACCAGCATAAAATTGTACCAAAAGCAAATAAATAGGCTTTAGTTTGGTTTTGCATTTTTTATTAAACTTCTACACATTAAGGTTTAATGTAGGAAAAGCCATTGTTTTGCAGTTCTATTAACTCTGTAATTCCGGCCGGAACTATTTGGTGTTTGGGTATTAAATCTTCTTTTTTTAGCTCAAATTTATTGAGAGCATTTTGACAAAGTTTAACATTTAAACCTTTTTCAATTGCCAAATCAAGTTCATTAGGAGTTTTCCCTTGCACAAAAAGGTTCACAGCAGGCCCATTGGCCAACATAACTACTTTAGCATTGGCACTTTTGGGATCATTATAGAAATTTAGCACATTACTGAGTGCTAGCATAAAAATTTTCTCATCAGCCAAATCCACGTGGAATACTACATCATAATTCATAGTCTATCCTTTTTTTACAGTTTTTGGTTCATAAGTACACAAAGGTTCTTTGGCCATAGGATTATCGTCCATGGTATAAGCTCTAGCTCTACAGCCTCCACAAACTTTATGGTATTCACACACACCACACTTTCCTTCATAAGCACTTTGATCTCTAAATTTTAAAAACCACGGGCTACTCTTCCAAATTTCAGGAAATGGAGTTTCTTTAATATTTCCACAATCAAGATCCAAATAACCACAAGGCTGAACTTGCCCAACATGACTGATAAAACAAAAACCTGTGCCTCCAAGGCAACCTCTGGTCATGGAGTCCATGCCAAAATTTTCCATATTGACAGGCAAATTTTCTTCCTTGGCTCTTTGGCGCATAATGCGGTAGTAATGGGGTGCGCAAGTGGCTTTGAGGTGCATGGAGGTGCTTTTTCTAAAATCGTAAAACCAATGCAAAACCTCTTCATATTCCTCAGCTGTAATCACTTCTTCCATAATATCCGTGGCTCTTCCTGTGGGAACCAAGAGGAATATATGCCAAGCAACAGCTCCGATTTTTTCGCAAAGTTCAAAAATTTGTTTAAAGGTGTGTAAATTTGATTTTGTCACAGTAGTATTTATTTGAAATTCCACCCCTTCTGCCTTGAGGTGCTCAATACCGCGCATGGAAGCTTCAAAGGCTCCGGGAACATTACGAAAATTATCATGGCCTTTTGCATCGGCAGCATCTATAGAAATAGAACATCGAGCAAAGCCTGCTTCCTTAATTTTCTTGGCTTGTTCTGCATCAATTAAAGTTCCGTTTGGAGACATAACACAACGTAAACCCTTAGTTCTTGCATAAGACGCTAATTCATAAACATCTTTACGCATCATTGGATCACCACCTGTAAAAATTATGATGGGGTCACCAACTTCTGTAAATGTGTTAATTAAAGCCTTGGCTTCCTCAGTGGATAATTCCCCTTCGTATGGCTCAGTATGGGCTTCTGCTCTGCAATGTTTACAGGCTAAATTACAGGAACGTGTTACTTCCCAAGCGATAAGCCTACATTTTGGGGAACCGTCCGGCAAAGTATTAGAAGGCCTTTGCCCCCCGTGAGAGTGGTTCATAAATATATTTCCTTATGATTATTGTTTTATTTGACTAATTTTTGGGCTAACAATTCTTCCGTAAAATATGAAATAATTAGTTTTGCCCCGGCTCTTTTCATACCCATTAAACTTTCAAATATAATGGCTTCCTCATTAATCCAACCCATGGCAGCACCTGCCTTAATCATTGAATATTCTCCGCTAACTTGGTAAGCCACAAGGGGAACATTAAAATTATCAGCCATTAGCCTTATAATATCCTGATAAGCACCGGCAGGTTTAATAATAAATAAATCTGCCCCCTCGTTTATATCCGCTTGAAGTTCTCTAAGTGCTTCGGTTGAGTTTGCCATATCCATTTGGTAAGTCTTACGATCTCCGAATTGTGGAGCAGACTCGGCAGCTTCCCTAAAAGGCCCGTAAAAAGCAGAGGCATATTTTACAGCATAAGACATAATTGGAGTTTGGGTAAATCCTGCTTGATCAAGGGCTGTTCTGATGGCTAAAACTCTACCGTCCATCATGTCAGATGGCGCCACAATATCAGCACCGGCTTTGGCGTGGGAAACAGCAACTTTTGCTAATAACTCCAAAGTTGCATCATTTACTACAATACCATTTTTATTATTTTCAGATAATAAGCCACAATGTCCATGGGAGGTAAATTCGCAAAGACAAACATCTGTAATAATTACTAAATCTTTAAAATTTTGTTTTAGTAAACGTACCGCTTGCTGTACAATGCCATCATCATTATAAGCTTCTGAACCAATGGGATCTTTTAAATTTGGTATACCGAAAAGCAATACACTGCGAAGTCCGTTTGCAACAGCCTTTTCAACACTTTCCAATAAAGAATTTAGCCCAAGCTGAAATTGCCCGGGCATGGAAGAAATAGCCTTTTTAAAGTCAAGATCTTCTGACTCAACAACAAAATAAGGCATAATTAAATCAGCTGCATAAATATTATTTTCCCTTATCATTTCCCTAAGCACAGCTGTTTGGCGTAAACGCCTACCTCGAAAAAATTTCATTATATCCCCTTGATAAAATTATAATCAATTATTTTCTAATGTTACAACTCTAAGTTGGCTTGAATCTCCAACGCTAACTGCTTTTTTATTGTGAAATAATGTTACAACACTTCCATTACCAAATTGGAAAATCAATTTATCTTTGTAAATAAATTCTCTTTGCGTATTCCTTGGCATAGTAAAATATGTTGAATTACCATCAAGGTTTACGCTCATCCAGCAATCATCTTCCACATAAACTACAGCCTGTTGTTCACCTTCATTGAGTTTTGAAGTCAATTCCCAATTTATTAAGCTGTTTTCAGGAACAACTTCATTAGTTAAATTCTCAGCTTCTTCTGTTTGAACTTCTTGAGTACTAACACTTAAATTTTCAACTTCAACACTCTCTTTTAAAACAGCAATTTCTTCAATAATTTCTTGTCCACCATCTACTTTCAGCTCTGTTGTGGTAGTTTCAAACTCAGTTTCTGGGGCAATATCATTAATGGAAATTTCTTGCCCTGTTTTATTGGCACTTTCTTCTGAACCGTCAGTTATTTGCAAGGGATCTACTTTTATTTCAATCTGCCCGCTCAAAGAACTATTTTCTGCCTCTTGAGGCTTTGACTCATCTGGTTGTAAAAGAATAGATGATGGGCTATTTTCAGGGATTGCATTATTTACATTATCATTGTTCCCTTGTTGTTCCATCAATATTTGTGGTTCTTCAATAAGCTTATTGTCGCTTGAAAAGTAACCCAATACAGAATTAAACTGAGCCTGATTAAAAAAGTACCAATAACTACCTATTCCAATTATAGCAATAATTAGAAAAACAAGCAGGTATTTTACCCCGCGCAATGCGGATTTTTCCGACTTCATGTGTGCTACTTTATTTATCACAGCTTGAGGTGAAGAATTATCATTAAAATCTTCTATCTCTTCATACAGTTTATTGATTTCTTCTTCGGAAAATCCTAAAAAAGTTGCGTAAGTTTTTATATAACTTTTTATGTATGTTTCATGGGGCAAAAGACTTTTATCACCATTTTCCAAGGCCAAAATCATACTTTTTGGGATTTTCGTTTGTTCTGTGAACTCCTCGGGTGAAATGCCACTCTCTTCTCTTTTTGCCTTAAGTAAAGCCCCAATTTCTTGAAATTGCATATATTATCCTATTTTAATACCTCTGCACACTAATTATGCAGAAGTTTTATTTTATGCTAATAATAGCCTTACTTTTTAGTTTGGCTAGGTATTCAGCTATCATTGTTCTTGCTTTTAGCTCTGTAATTTCATCTATTATTTTATCTTTTTCGTCAGCACTAAGTTCGGGAGCAGATTGCCCTGAACTTGAAGAAATTTCAATAAGCTTAATCTGAGCTTCCTTACCACCTAAAGAAAAAATATTTGAAACTTCTCCGGCCTGCAATTTTTCAATTTGAAACCTTACTGCAGCAGAAAGCTCAGAAATAAGCGAAATAGGCATCATTCCGCCATCTGCCGCATTTGGACCTATAGAAATTTCTTTGGCAAGGTCAGAAAATTTATCAGGATTGTTCTTTATTGCCTCACCGTGCTTTACAGCATCATTTATGTTATCATAAACAATTACAGCTAGACTAACTTCACTATCCATTTGCACACTGTTGCGCCTTTGGTATTCATCTACTTCTTCATCCGTAACAACAATATTGCGCATAATTTTAAGCCCAATAAGTTTTTGGGTAGTAATATTAACTTTTATTTTATTATAAAAATCATCTCTAGTAATTCCTGTGTTGGCTAACTCAAGAAAAAACTCTTCTTCAGAAAGATTTGTTCTGGAAATTTGCATGGCCACTTCACTTGCTACATCTTCATCGCTTGCCAGAGCAGATTCAGCTTCAGCTTCCATCATAAATATTTTTTCTTCAATAAGCGATTGTAATAACAAGGGTCTAACTTCATTGGCCATGGCTTCATATTCAGCATCTGACTTGCTTACACCTCTTGACTTTAGAGCTGTTATAACACTTTTCTCAAGATCAAGGCTTGAAATAATCTCACCATTAACAGTGGCAACAATTCCCGCCCTTGGAGTGGCTTGTGCAAGGTTTGATTGTCCCAATACAAATATTAGTCCCCACAAAAATATTATATGCTTTATACTCATTTTTTCTCCCCAAAAAGTTTACTCAAAAAAAAACGTTCCTCGAAAGTAACAAAACAATATAAAAAGTTCAAATTAAAAAGTTTGTGTATTTTTTTACATTTTGAACCCTCTGCACAGTTCATTGCGCAGAGGGTTCAAAATGTTTTAAGCAGTTTCTTCCAGCTTTGATTAGCCAATGCTGAAAACTATTTTTTGAGCCAAACTAAACCTCAAATAACATTTCAAGATCATCTCGGGTTAAAGATTTCCACGAATCTTGCCCCGGAATAACGGCTTCAGCAACCCCTCTCTTCATGTCTTGCAGTTTTAATATTTTTTCCTCAACTGTATTTTGACAAATCAGTTTGTAAGAAAATACTTGTCTTGCTTGGCCAATGCGGTGAGCCCTGTCTGTGGCTTGGCTTTCAACAGCCGGATTCCACCAAGGATCATAATGGATTACATAATCAGCACTGGTTAGATTTAGCCCTGTACCACCAGCCTTTAGTGAAATTAAGAATATGGGAATATTTGGATCATTATTAAATTTGTCCACCTGTTCAAGTCTATCCTTACTAGATCCGTCAAGATAGCAATATGGTATATCAGTAAGTTGAAGCCAAGAGCGAATGTGTTGGAGCATTTGCACAAATTGTGAGAAGACAAGCACTTTATGCCCTTCTTCCACAATGTCAATTATCATGTCTTTAAAGGCCTCAAATTTACCTGAGGGAATATTTAAACTATAACCTGGAATATCCATTTTTAGTAGTTTTGGGTGACAACAAATTTGACGTAGTTTAAGTAAAGCGTCCAAAATTGACATTTGGCTTTTCGCCATTCCTTTTTGATCCACATCAGCCAGCACTTGCTCTTTTAGTTTTCTGGCAAAAGAAGAATAAAGTTCTGCCTGCTCGTCAGCCAAAGCACAATAAGTAACACTTTCAATTTTTGGTGGTAAATCCTTTACAACTTCTGCTTTTGTTCGACGTAAAATAAATGGCTTTACCCTAACCCTTAAATATTCAAGAGTTTCATTATCACCTTCCTTAATCGGTTTAATGACCCCACGTTGAAAAGCGTGCTGTGAACCTAAGAAGCCCGGCATTAAAAATTCAAACAAGCTCCACAGCTCGAATAAATTATTTTCAATGGGCGTTCCAGATAAACATAACCGCATTCTGGCGTTAATATTACGTACTGATTTTGTAGTAATTGTATTTGGATTTTTAATATTTTGTGCTTCATCTAAAATAATTGTATTAAAATCAAATTTCTCAAGTTCCTCAAGATCACGCCTCAATAAGGCATAAGTGGTGATTACAATGTCTGCGTCTGAAATTTTATGGAAAATATTTTCTCGTCTAGCTCCATAAACAATTAACCTTTTTAGTTCAGGAACAAATTTTTCAGCTTCCCTATTCCAGTTTGGTAAGACAGAAGTCGGAACAACGATTAGGTTTGGACCTTCCACACCTCTATTTTTCATGTGTTGCAAAAAGGAGAGAGTTTGAATAGTTTTGCCAAGACCCATTTCATCGGCTAATATTCCCCCAAAACCATACTCATCAAGAAAATTCAAGTAAGAAATACCCTGCAATTGATAAGGACGCAATGAGGCTGTTAGACCTTCTGGAGCTTCAACTTGAATAACTTCATTGAAACTGCGTATATTATTGCGTAAATTAGTCCAAAAAGAATCTTGTTTAGTATTTTGAAAGTCATCTAAAATACTGTCTAAAACCGGAGCTTCAAATTGCTTAAATTGGCGTTTTGGAGCTTTTGTAGAATCAAGCCCTAAAACTTTTAGCTTATGCGATAATTTTTCAAGCCATGACTCAGGCAATCTGGCATAAGAACCATCTTTAAGCTGAACATAGCGCTTGCCCTTAATCCAAGCTTTCCAAATACGTTCAAGTGGAATGTTTTGTCCTTCATATTCAACTTGCACGTCAAGACTAAACCACTTATCTTTTTCATTGCTTTGCACAGTGGCATTGATGCTTGGAGTTGAAGCCCTAACCTTATACCGTGATAAAGTAGCCTCTCCATAAACTCTCCAGTCTTGCAATAATGTGGGATAAGAGTCCAGTAAAAATGAAATAGCTTCTTCCGGTTCCATAAACCAAAGCTTGTTATTTCTTGGTTGAAAACGCATTTCAGCAAGCTGTGCCAATAATGCGGATTCTTCTTCTTGATTACGCCTAAGTAAGAATGTTTGCCCTTCATAGGTGTAACTACCGGTTTGAAAATCAGGATTTGGCCCTGGTAAAGTAAATTCTCCATGCACACTTTCATAAACATTTTGAACTTCCAAAGTAAGCAAACTACCCTCTTCACCAAGGAAAAGTTTTGGATTGTAAGTTCCGGGTTGGAATACAGGTTCCATAATTTTCAAAAATTCTTCAGGTTCATAAAGCTCGGAAGATGGCAACTTTGTCCAAACTCGATCAAGAAATTCCGAAATATCTTCATGGCTTATTATGGGACTTGCCTGCACCAAGGTTTGAATAATGCTGTGACTCAAACAAGTTTGAACAGGATAGAAACATCTGTGCCAGCAAACCCAAAGAGGCATTTGTCCATGGAAAGTTGTTTGAGCATACTCTTGTTCACCTTCGTCCATTTGAATGGAAAATGGAGTTTTTCCCTCCTTTTGCAACATTACATCAAAGTATAAACCACTATCATCAAGAAAAGGCTTTAACTTTAAATCTAAAGGGGTGCTTGCAATGGTGCAAAGATGCTCAGTTTCTTCCCAATATAAATACTCTTCATTGCGAATAGCCCAGAAAAACCAAGAAAGTAAACCATTTGGAATTTCAACCTTATGTCCATAATAATCCAAATATTCAGCAACTTGTTTTAAAACCTTTGGTAATTCAGGCGAATAATCACACCAATCAGGATTGGATAATATATTTTCTAAAGTAACCGCTTGCCTAACTGTTGAAAGACCGGTTTTATTTTGTCTTGCCCTAAAAAATGAAACTGAAAGCCTGCCCGGTTCAGGAAAAAAATGAAAAATCAAATAATGCCTACCGGTTTCAGGCTCACTAACCGCTGTAAAGAAATTTCTAAAACACTGCCGCCATTCAGGACGTTTAATGACCTGTTCTTGCTCCTCAGTACTGTCAGCTACAAGGGTGTTTAGCGTATGCAAGGTTAAAGCTGAAGCATGACGACAAGGACTGCCAAAAGCTTCATTGCAATTACAATTATATTCAACATACTTGTCAGATAATCTTACAGTAAGTGATGGAGAATAGGATTGAAACTCCTCGCCATCAATAACACAACGAATATTAACCGTTCCATCATCAATTTTTAAATTATAATTAATCGGAGCACTTTCACTTAATACCATTTTTCCTGAATCCAAAATATATTCCGGTATATTATTTTTTATAAATAATTCAAGTGAGTTTCGTAAATTACTTTCTTCTCTTCGGTTCATTTCATCCTCATAATAAGTTTATCATATTCTGTATTTATTACGTTTTTACAAAGTAGTAATGCTAAATGTTAAGTTCCAAATTAATTAACTTGCAAATATATTAAATTACTTTAAATTCCTACCTAGCTTTAAAACATTTGACCTCAAAAATTATATATAATTATTTGTAGTTAAATAATACTCATTTATTATTACATGATATTTTTAGACTTTTCAAGCAAAAGATTTATAAGAATAAGAATTTTTAATAAAATAAAATATTTTTTGAAAATTCTATTGCTAATAATACATTGAAATATCACATAAAAACCTGAGAGAATTATGTTAAAAAAAATAATAAACAAACTTAGTCCACCCGTAAAACTTGGCATTTTACTTTTTCCTTTTTTCCTATCATTTTTGCTAAAAAATTGTTATCAAACTGAAAATACCACTCAAGTTACAAAACAAGAAAGCATTACAATTCCGGCTGAGCCCGAATATGGTGGAAAACTTATTTTGGCTAGCATTGGCGAACCATCAAACCTAATTCCCATGTTAGCAACAGATTCAGCTTCCCACGAAGTTGGTGGCTTTATTTATACTTCACTTTTAAAATATGATAAGGATTACAATATTATTCCCTTGGCAGCTGAAAAATATGAAATTTTGCATGATGGAAAATTGTTAAAATTCAAGCTTAGAGAAGATATTTTATGGTCTGACGGAACACCATTAACCGCCGACGATGTAACCTTTACTTATAATTTAATGATTGATCCCAACACCCCTACAGCCTACGGCGCTGATTTTCTAAATATCAAAGAATGCAAACAAATAGACAAATATAATA
>CAYJHF010000022.1:0-18850 GCA_964369905.1 uncultured Mailhella sp.
AGAGTAAGCTCAGGATTATCATTAGTACCTTTGATGGTTACTGTTACCGTTTCAGTGTCAAATCCACCATCTTCATCGGTTACGGTAATGGTGAAAGTATCTTGCATACTGTCGCCAGCACCTAATTTTTGCACATCGGCATGACTGTTAGTCAAGCTATAAACATAATTACCGCTAGCATCAATAGTTACTGTGCCATAAGCACCGTCGGTGGAGCTATATACTGCATTGGCTACGTCGCTATCAACATCAGTATGGCTGGCAACTCCGCTTATGGTAAGGTCAGCACTATCTTCTGTGACTTCAAGGTCTGTAGTGTGAGTTAGAGTAAGCACAGGATTATCATTGGTGCCTGTTACATTAACATTTATAGTTACAGGGGTAGTTATTACTCCGTCGCTCACTTCAACAACAAAGCTTTCGCTTACTTGCTGACCTTCACTAAGGGAATCAGTATCTGGGTCTGTATTATCGAGTGTATATGTAAGCTCTCCATTTACTCCAACTGTTAAATCTCCGTATTGCCCTGCACCTCCACCAACTATAGTATAAGTTAATCCAAGGCCCTCTGGATCTTCGGCAATTATTTGACCTGTGTCAATGGTATATGTTGCAGTATTGTCTTCTTTTACGTCCAAAATCAAATCAGATAAAGCAAAGTCAATTTCAGGACTTTGATTTGCATTATCGGGAGATGAGCCTTCAGGAGGTGTATCACCTGAAGAGCCACCTGGAGTATCGCCACCGCCAAGGCTTTCAATACCGTCTAAAAGCTCTCCAGTTCCGAAGCTACGGCTACGAAATCCGCTATTTGTGGGTGCTTGGCCAGCCGCCGGCATTAGGTTTTGATCTTCTAAGGCTGCAAAAAATACTTCTCCGGGGACTATGGAATCACCAATAACAAACTCTGGCATATTCTCTGCTGTGTATGAAATATAAAAATCTTCCATTATAATGACTGAACCGTCTTCAAAAGAGAAGATAAGATCATCGTCATCACGAGTTAAAAGAGCATCAGTTGAATCAAAACCCAGAACTAAACGATCGTCTTCTTGGGGGCTTAGGGTAATGGTTTGTCCTTCATTAGGTTTTTGAATACTTAAATCGCTCATAAATCCTCCTAAAAAATAGTGAAAAATGTATATTAATGACATTAAACAAAAAGTAACGCATAACACACTGTTATACGCCTAAAATGGGGGATTATTATGACCCTGATTAAAGATATTATCTAGGGTAGAGAGTAAACTCTCTGGGCAAATAAATTAGATGGTTCGCCCTAAAAAATATAAAGTGCTGTTGCACAACGCCTGAAAGTATAAGATAATAAAGAAACCATAAAATAGTGCAGTTTCAAAGCTCTGTTGAACAGATATGGCGTTATTTTATATATAACAAATTGAACAAAAAAGTCAATGTTTTTTTTTAAATTTATTTTAAATTATTTTTCCACTGTGCATATTTTTCCATTATAAGTTCAATAAGTTTTGGAGTTTGGCTTTGTATATTATAGGAATTCAGTATGGTTTGCCGAGCTTGTAGGCGAATATTATCCATAAGATTATTGCGTTCAAGTAGACTTATAATTGTTTCTGACATTATGTCTATCTCATTTAGATCATACAAAAAACCATTAATTCCATGCTCTATAACTTCACGCACGGGGGCTGTGTCTGGAGCAAGAACCAGACAACCACAGCTCATAGCCTCAAAGAGACCCGAAGAAAGAGCGAGGGAAGCAGAAAGATAAATATGCACTTTAGAGGCATGCAATAACTTTCTATATTCATCATAAGGTAAAAAGTTTATATAATGCACCCTATTTATATCAATTTGATATTTTGTAAGTAGTATCTTATTCCACTGATTTTGTAAGTCTTTATTGTGGCCTTGTGCAATAATAAGTATGTGACAATTGGGGCGCTCTTTTAAAATAAGTGGAATACTATATAAAAATTTTGGAAAAGAGCTATCAAAGCCAGCACTTCTCCCTGAAAAAGTGACTAATTCTTCAGTATTTGTAAAATCATAATCTGCAATACATAAAGGCTGTTTTGTGGTATAGGAAAAAAAGCTTGTATCAATACCTTCGTGGAAAACATGAATTTTCTTAGCCAATTCTTTTGGATAAAGTGATTTTTGCCAATGGGTGGAAGTATAGGCAAGTTGACAATTTTTTAGAGAATCCCATTGAAAAAAATTACGTACTTTGCCAATGGCAGAAGGATAAGATTTTTTTTCACAAAAAATTGAATTTGTATTGTCATAAAAGCTGTCAGCATAGGCCACATGGAAAGTTTTTGGAAAAATATCTTGCAAATAAAGAGCATAGCCATTTCCGGCATGGGCAACAGCAATATCGGGAGTAAAACCATTGTTTTTTAGACTAATAAGGGCATCAGCAACTTGGTTTGCATTGCGCAAAGTATATACTGCTTCATATTCTGCTCTATCAATCAAGTCTGGAATGGCCGGAGAATTTAATAAAATACGCCCAACTCCAGCAATACGTGCATCGCGGCGTGACCTGCCTGTAACAAAAAGAACTTTATGTTTTTTTGCTACCAAGTGAGTTGCAGTCTGTCTAAAAGGCCCAGGAAAGGAATGGGGTAGAAAAAGTATTTTCATATTATTATTTTACGGTATTTTGACTTTGTAAAGTATTAACAAATTCTTTTCCCTCATCTGAAGCTACATAAGCATAAAGCACTGTTAAAACACGTATATCATATTTATCTTTTTGCTTATCCAAAATAGCAAAAGTTTCTTCAATACTTTTAGATTGGCGATAAATTCTAGGGCGTAACATGGCACAAAAGGCATTTGCAACATTTAAAATACGAGATAGAAAGTTGATTTCTTCACCTTGCAGTGCTTTTGGGTAGCCAGAGCCGTCCATATTCTCATTCATCTGCTCTATGGCGCTTTGCACAGGTAAACCAAAATCAAAATCTTTTAGAATTATACTTGCCCTTGTTGTATGTGTATATAAAACTCTTCTTTCCTTATCGGTAAGCTCTTCTTTTTTATTGAGTAAGGCCCTTGGAAGTCCAATCATTCCAATTTGACTTAAAGTTGCAGCTAAATGTAGCGTTTTTTCTTCCTCTAAGGTGCACTTTAGCTCTTTTGCCAGTCTTACAGCTAAGGTTGCAAGAGCCAAAGAATGTCCGCCTAAATAAGGGTTTACAAGCTCAATTACTCGAGTAAAGGCTTGAATAAGATTCTCAATTCGCTTTTGTTCTGTTTCACGTTCAAGTAAGATTTCAGTCATATCACGATAAACAGAAACAACACCAACTACTTCATTGTGCATACCAAAATAAGGAGTACACATGGACTGTATATAGTATATTTTATTATGAATTGTAAATTTTTCTTCAAATATATGGGTAGATTTACTATTTATAACTTTATTAATTTGACTTTGTAAACAATTGGCCACATCAGAGTGTAAAATATTTATCATTTTGTAGCCCAAAAGAGAATCTACTTGGTGGTGTACCATATTGGCAAAACTGGTGTTAGAATATTGAATATTGCCTAAACTGTCAGTAAGAACAAGTCCATCTTGTAATGTAGAGTTTACACTATTTAAAAGTTGTTCCTTAGTATTAATTTCATCATACAGCATAAGCATCTTTTTCTCGAGCTTCTTTTCATTATACAACCTTAGAAAATACCAACCAAATAAAGTTATAAATACCACTAGCAAAGCACTTATTCCTGACATAAACATTATATTGGAGCTAAACTCACTATATGAATCTTTTACAAAATAGGTGGGAACTTCATAAGCTACAAGCATATCATAGCCATTTAATGGAATACCCAAAGAATACACTGCATTACCTCTTGGGTTTTGCCTCTCCATAAAGGGAAGTTTTGCACCTAGCTTAGTTTGCCAACTTGCAATTGAATATATAGAATCATTTCGCACATCAATATATTGGAGTATTGCATCAGATTCTTTTGTCCATTGCATTAGGCGATTTGTGGAAGGGTTTTGTTGTTTTTCGGTTGATAATAACCTTGTAAGTGCCTCTTTTACAGGAATTTCCAATAAAAGAACTGCAACAGGAATATTTTCTTTGCTTTCTTGATCCGGTGTAAATATGGGGTAGGCTAAGTTTATTATAAGACCTTGCTGTCCTACATAAATAGGAGAATAAGTAGCTTTTTTGATTGTTAGAGTATTGCGTAAAAGAATATTTTGTTCAGGGCTTATTTGTGGTAGCTTTTCAGAAATATGCAGAAGATTTTGCATTTTGGCATCATAAATTGTTGCATTGGAAAAGCCTTGTTCTGTAATAAATTTCAATATATTATCTTCAATAAAGTCACGTTGCTGCGTATTAACTTTTTCATCATCTTGAATTGCCCATGTAGGTAATTCTCCATTTTCCTTTTTTTGGTTATGGATTAGGTGGCGGGAAGAATAAGCACGCAGTGTGTTTTCATTGGTAAATTTTTGTGTTTCGTTTTTAATGCTGTCAAGCCAATGTGTAAGGGTAGAAGCTTTATTCTTGGCCTCTGATTCAAGAACTAAGGACAGGGCATTTTCTTCATTTTTAGCAATGTGTTCTATAACGTAGGTGCTAATATAGTATATACTCAAAATACTTATACAAAGTGTAGTTAGTAAAATGCCTGTAATACTGCGATGGTATGTTTTTAATAATGGATTTTGCATTACTATGATTTACCTTTCACGCAGAGCGTTCTGACGTGCTTTTAAAATTGGTTTTAAAATGTAATCCAAAATAGTTTTACGGCCGGTAAGAATGTCAGCAGTGGTAACCATACCCGGTATAATTGGCAAAAATTCATTATTATATGTGATGCCATTTTTTTCTGTGCGTAATTTTGCAAGGTAGAATACTTCACCTTGCTTATCCTCAATGGTATCTGCACTGATTTGTTCAAGAATACCCTCTAAACCCCCATAAACAGAAAAATCATAGGCAGAAAATCTAATCATGGCTTTTTGGTTGGGATATAAAAACGCCACATCGGCAGGGCGCACTCGCACTTCCACAAGTAAGGAATCATCTAGGGGCACTATTTCCATAATGGATTCACCTGGTTTTACAACACCTCCAATGGTATTGAGATGAATACGCTGAATAGTTCCATTGACAGGGGAGCGCACAAGTGTTCTGGTTACCCTATCACTTCCGGCAGTCAATGTTTCTTTGAGTGAACTTAACTCTGTGCGTCGCTTATTAATTTCTTCGGTTATAGCTGCATCAAGTTCAGCCTTGCGAAAGGCTATGCGTTGCAAAGCTTCTTCAGCAGCCTCTTGAGCTTTTGGTATGGAAACCACAAGGGCATTTGCTTCACCGCTAAGGTTAGCAACTTCTTGTTCTAATTCCAAATAATCTAGGCGGGAATAAGCCCCTCGCCTAAGTAGCGGAGCAACCGTATTGCGCTGTTCAATGGAAAGTGCTAAACGCTGATCTACAGTAATTTTGCGTGTTTTTTGCTCCTCTACTTCACTAATTTTTTGTTCATATTGTGATTGTAAAAGGCGAAGTTCACTATCTCTTTCCCTTTTGCGTGCTTGCATTATAGACTTTTGGTCCTCCACAAGTTGCGGAGCGTTTTTTACAATATCTTCGGGGAAAATAAATTCTATATTGTTGAGTTCAGCTTCTAAGCGAAGAATAGCCACTCTGTGCTCTAAAGACTTACTAAGAGCATCGCGATAGGTGCTGGCGGCCACTTCATTATCAATGCGCAATAATGGTGTTCCTTGGGTAATAATTTGACCTTCATGTACCAAAATAGCCTGCAAAATACCGCCCTCAAGGTTTTGGATTAGTTGAGTTCGTTGCGAAGCAACCACCTTTCCTTCCGCCCTTGTTACTTCGTCCACCTCGGCAAAGGTTGCCCAAACAATGAAAATGACAATAAAAAGTGCTGTAGCCAGAGAAAGAAAGCGAACTTGCTTGCTAGGTTTACGATCAAGGGCGGCCTGAACAACATCAGTATATTCCAGCTCTTCAGGCTTTAGTTTTTTTTTATCTTCTTGCATACGCACCTCAAACCATATATCCTGTTTCAGCTTTGGGTAAATTACGAAGTTTTTGAATAATAACATCTTTTGGGCCATCGGCCACAATGCGTCCTCCATCCATAACAATAAGCCTGTCAACCAGACGGAGCATACTCATGCGATGTGTAACAAGAATAAGAGTTTTATTCTTCATTTCTTGCATTAACCTCTCTTGTACGGCAAGTTCTGAGTTTGTATCCATATTGCTTGTGGGTTCGTCCAAAACAATAACTTCAGGATCTCTAATAAGAGCTCTGGCAAGAGAAACAGCTTGTCTTTGTCCACCTGAAAGAGCCTTGCCTTGTTCACCAACTTGTGCACCAAAGCCATCGGGATTAGTGCGAATAAAATCCGTAACTCCGGCAATGGAGGCTGCCCTTAGCATGGGTTGATCGCCAACACAAGGATCTCCCAAAACAATATTATCACGCACAGTTCCATAAAAAAGCACAGTATCTTGTGGAGAAAAGCCTACCCTAGTTCGTAAATCTGGCCCTGCAATTTGTCGTATATCCACACCACCAAATTTTACTGCACCCTCCTTTGGTTGATAAAGACCGATTAGAAGACGAATAAGAGTTGATTTACCTGAACCCATACGCCCAATTATCCCCACCTTTTCCCTTTGTGCAATGTGCAAACTAAGTCCCTCCACCGCTACTTTGGCAGCTTCAGGATAGGCAAAGCTCACATTTTCAAAGGTAAAGGTTGGCTCAAGTGGGCCAAAATCAACTGAGGAATTGGAGTTTGTGTTTTCAGACGGTATTTTCATAAGCATATTTAACGCTTCAAGAGAAATTTTTGAGTTTTGATAGCGTGTGATTAAGCCGGACATTTGCATAAGTGGAGCCATGGCTCTGCCGGCTAAAATATTACTTCCGATTAAAGCACCCATGGTTAGTTGACCTTCTGAAATCAAATACACTCCCCAAACAACCATAGCTACTGTAACAAATTGAGTTATAAAAACAGAAAAACCCACAGCAAGTGAAGCATATTTTTTTGTTTCAATGCCCACCTTAGCAGAATTTTCCACCACTGTTTCCCAAACCCTTTGCATTCTTGCTTCGCCTTGACAACACTTTAATGTTTCAAGCCCATTAACCATTTCTGTAAGTATAGCATTTTTGTGCATATTGTGAGTATAATTTGTTTCTGCTGCCCTCTTGCCCAATGATTGAAACATCATACCTGCCCCAAACATAATTGGCATAGCAATAAGAGGAAGAAGCACTAGAGGACCACCTATAAAACTTAAGAAGAAAAGAAAGAGGGCAAGAAAGGGTAAATCAATGCAAGACAAAAGAGTTGAAGAGCTGAAAAATTCTCGTAAGGATTCAAACTCACGAACATTATTAACCAGCGCTCCGGTGGACTCTGGTTTGTGATCCAAACGCATGGTTAAAACCTTATCCACCAACATACTGGAAATAACCACATCGGCATTGCGTCCTGCTGTGTCCACAAAGTGATTGCGTAAAGTACGCAATAAAAAATCAAACATATAGGCTATGCTTACGCCAAGTGCCAAAACCCATAAAGTATCTGTGGCATTGTTCGGTATAACTCTGTCATAGACATTCATAACAAATAGAGGGCTTGCAAGGGCGATAAGATTAATAATAATACTGGCAAAAGCGGCATGTTGGTAAATGGGTCCATAATGTCTTATGGCGTCCCAAAACCAACGCTTATTTTTCGGGCGATAAAAAGTATCTATCCTTTTATCGGAAAGTTTATCCGCCATACCAAAAATTACATAACCTATATATTCCTTAGTTATGCTTTGTAAGCTGACTTGTTGAGGTTCTTCATTGAGTTCAGGGAAAATAACGGTGGCAGTTTGTGCACTTATGGCAGTTAGCACACAGGAACGATTATTCTCAAGTAAAAGCACGCAAGGCAAAGTCATGGGTGATATTTCTTGCAATGTTGATCGCTGGATAACTCGAGTTTGAAGACCTGCTCGTTTGGCGGCGCGCAAACACTCACCAAGAGTTACCTCAGCAATACCTGAAAGACCGGCATATAAAAACCTTGCAGAAACACTTTTACCTTTAAGACGCAAAAGAGAGCTCAAACTACGTAGTATAGGAGGAATAAAATCAACTTCAGCAGGAGGTATGGAATCTAAGCCTGCGTCTGGATTTTGTTCTATAGTGTTTTTCTTGTCTGTTTCTTGTGCTTTTTCAAATTCCACAGCTTGTGCAGTATTATTTTCATGCACGTTTTTTTCCATCATTTTACTCTCTATTTATATGCTACTCCAATGCTTAATACTCTCCAAGTTGCATAGATTGTAGATCATTTTTATTCTGTCGGGGCTATCAATACTTCATCTGGAGCAATACCAAGTTCGTCTAAAAGTAAACCGGTTAAAGCATAAATAGTATAAGAGCTAACAATTATATTAGCACGAGCAGTAAGAGCTTGCACTTCAGAATTATACAGCTCACTTTCTGCGTCAAGTAAGTCTAAAAGGGAACGTGTGCCTATACTAAATTGTTCTGTATAAAAATCAAGTGTTTGCTGATTATAAACCATGGCCTCTTCATGAAAGGCTAGCTGTTTTACAGCTGTTTCATAATCTATCCAAGAGTTTTTAATTTGCAAAGTCAAATCGTCCATGAAACTATATGCAACTTGGCGAGCTTCACGAATAGCGGCAGAAGCAGCTTGAGTGCTTGCCCAGTCAGCACCACTATTAAATACATTCCATCTAAATGTAGCACCTACATCAAAACTATTTATCCATTCACCATCAGATTCATGTGTACCACTACCTGCACCGGCCTCAAGATTAATTGTTGGATAGTATGAAGATTGAATTATTTGCTTTTCAGCTTGAGCTGTTCGCATATCAGCCAGAAAAGCCAGCACCTTGGGGTTAGTTAGCTTAGCTCTATTTAGCACTTCTTCTTGCTCAGTAAACATTTGTGGCTGTTTTACCGGCCCAAGATCAGAAGGGGCAGACATTCCGGTAAAACGAACATAAGAATCTTCACCTTGAATGAGAGAAGATTTGGCAGTTTCAAGTGCACTCATTGCATTAATTAAGCGTCCCTTGGTTTGGGTCACATTGGCTAAAGTGTCAGCACCTGTGGCCTGACGTTCAGAAGTTAGGGCTAATATTCTTTCATGGGCACGAACATTGTCTTGTGCTAATTTAAGGTTTTGTTGACGCCAAATTAGATTTACATGAGCAATAATACCATCAAGAGCTAGAGTAGTAGCATTGTCAATAACACGGCTAGCTGTTGATTGTAAAAAATATTCTCCAGAACGTACACGGCTACGAGTTGCAAATCCGTCCCAAATGGGTTGGGTTAGCAAGACTTCAATCCTACCTGTTCCATAACCACCTCGCTCTAGTGTTGCATCATTTAAATCACTAACACTGCTATTACCAACAATATCAACCCTTGGGCCATAGCCAGCCTTTGCTGCCCTTAGATTATGAAGTGCCACTTGACGGTTTTCTTGAATGGCCTTTAAATCTTTGTGAGTTCTAAGAACAGCACGCACTGTGTCTTGCATTGAAACTTGTGAATTGTTATCGCCACTATCATCTACAAGCTCATAAACTGCTCCAATGGCAGTTTTTGTCGTTATGTTAGTAGATAGAAAAACAACAAAAAACATTAAAAAATAATAAACTAACTTCATAAAATTCTCTCCTTTTTTAGAAGCAAGTGTGGACAAACTAAATTAAAGCTTTGGCAACAAGTATAAAGTTATAATTTAGTAGGTTTATAAAATATTAAAAAAACAAAAAAGCACTTTTTTAAATAAAAAAATGCTTTTTTATATTTACTGGGTAGGACATAAGTTGTTTTTGCTTAAGAGAGAAAGGTGCAGAGACAAATAGAGAGGCAAAACCCATGCCATAAAAGCTAGTACATCAGCCATAGCTATAGAGTAGGCTTAAAAAATGTTTGCTTTCACTAAAATAGATACTTTTTTTGGAACATAGCATAAAATTTCCATCCATTTTAAACTTGAACACAATTTAGAAAGATAAAACCTCAACACATTTTTTGTTTATTAAAATTTACAAAAATTGTAAAATTTATTATTTACAGAAAACTAATGTTTTGAGGAAACACACATAAAGCAATCACTTCAAAGCAGAAGTGTATTTTTTCATATTTTTTATTTGTGCTTACTAAGTAAACACTTCGCTAGAGCTAGTATTGTGAATTATTAGAGGTAGCAAAATACAATTTGATTTACATTTAGATTTTAGCAAAAAATAAGAAATTGTCAAGCCTAAGTTTTGGATTTTTTGGGTTAATTTTAACCATTTTAATATAATTTAATCGTTTTAACTAGTAATTAATAACTATTTCATTATTTTTACGAAAATATGATTTAAGTTCATAATGGACAAGGGTAAAATTTGCCAAAAATTAATTTTAGGAAAAATTAAAAAATAATTTACCAAAACTTTCAATAATGTTTGACATGGCGATGGGAAAAGTATATTTTACACAGATAAATTTTTTGATATTTTTATTGGAGGATACAATGAAAGCCTATTATGAACAAGATGCTGATTTATCAATTTTAAAAAATAAAACTGTTGCTATTGTTGGTTACGGTAGCCAAGGTCATGCCCATGCTCAAAACTTGCGTGATTCCGGTGTGAATGTTGTGATTGCACAACGTCCTGGTGGAGCTAACTATGAATTAGCCAAGCAACACGGTTTTGAACCACTTCCGGCTAAAGAGGCCGCAGCAAAAGCTGATATAATCATGATCTTACTACCTGATCAATACCAAGCATCTGTATATAAAAATGAAATTGCCCCTTACCTAACTGCAGGAAAAGCACTTTTATTTGCTCATGGTTTTAACATTCATTTTGGTCAAATTGAACCTCCTAAAGATGTTGATGTATTTATGATTGCTCCTAAAGGCCCAGGCCATTTGGTACGTCGTACTTATACTGAAGGTGGCGGAGTTCCAGCTCTTGTGGCAATTTATCAAGATGCCACAGGTGAGGCTATGAAAAAAGCTTTAGCCTATGCAAAAGGGCTTGGTGCAACTCGCTCAGGTGTTATTGAAACAACTTTCAAAGAAGAAACTGAAACAGATCTTTTTGGTGAACAAGCAGTGCTTTGTGGTGGACTTTCTGCCTTGATTAAAGCCGGTTTTGAAGTATTGGTTGAAGCAGGCTATCAGCCTGAAATAGCTTACTTTGAATGTATGCACGAAGTAAAACTCATTGTTGACTTAATGTATGAAGGTGGGCTGGCCAGAATGCGCTATTCCGTTTCCGACACAGCAGAATATGGTGATTATGTTACAGGGCCACGCATTATTACAGAAGAAACAAAGGCTGAAATGCGTAGAGTATTAAAAGATGTTCAAGAAGGACGTTTTGCCAGAAACTTTATTTTGGAAGCCCAAGCCGGTTATCCAATGTTTAAAGCTACTCGCAAAATTGAAGCATCTCATGAACTTGAAGAAGTTGGTGTTCGTCTACGTGAAATGATGCCTTGGCTAAAAAAATAATATATTTGAAAGTCTTTTTAGTTTTTGGGGGGTGCATAATATAATGTACTCCCCTTGTTTTAATTTTTTTATAATGAAATGGAAATATTATGTCTAATAACCGCACTTCATATACCGATAAAATAAATTTTTTTGGCAAGGAAGACCCTCGTGCTTTGGCAGAAAAATTTGGCACTCCCCTTTATGTATACAATGAAAATATTTTAAGGGAGCGTTGCAAAGAATTTATAAATCTTTCAAAACATCCAGGCTTTAGAATAAACTATTCAGCTAAAGCCAATGGTAATCCTCATTTATTAAAAATAATTAAAGAAGAGGGTTGCTTGGTAGATGCCATGTCCCCCGGTGAGTTAACCCTCAATTTAAATTCAGGTTTTAAGCCGGAAGAAATTCTATATGTATGTAATAATGTAAGCAATGAAGAGCTAAAATTTGCCATTGATAAAAATGTGTTAATTAGTGTGGATTCCTTATCTCAAATTGAAAACTTGTGTAAACTTAATCCAAATGGTAAAATTATGGTCAGGTTCAATCCCGGGATTGGAGCAGGGCATAGTGCAAAGGTTATCACAGGTGGTAAGGAAACCAAATTTGGTGTTGATCCTGATAAATTGCCACAAGTGCTTGAAATTTTAGCAAAATATAATGTGAAACTAGCAGGAATAAATCATCATATAGGCTCCTTGTTTATGGAAGGTAAGGATTATATAGAAGCAGCCAAGGTTTTGCTTGATTTGGCCATTAAATTGCCAAATATCTCAGACCTTGAAGTTATTGATTTTGGTGGAGGCTTTGGAATTCCTTATCAAAAATATGATAATCAAGCTAGATTTGATTTGGCTGGGTTTTCAAAACTACTAGATGAAACCCTTAAAGATTTTAGTGCAAAATACAATTATCAAGGTAAATTTTATCTTGAGCCCGGTCGTTATATTGTGGCTGAATGCGGACTTGTGCTAGGTTCAGTTTATGTGCACAAACAAAATGGAGAGAAACATTATGTGGGTACAGATTTAGGCTTTAACGTCTTGGCACGTCCCATGCTCTACGATTCTTTCCATGATGTGGAAATTTATAAAGCTAATTCCAATGATAAAACCGAATTAACAGAACAAACAATTGTGGGAAATATTTGTGAATCAGGTGATATTATAGCTAAAAATCGTATGTTGCCCTATATTGAAGAGGGTGATGTGCTGGCCATGTTAGATGCAGGGGCTTATGGCTTTGTAATGAGTTCAAGTTATACTCAAAGATTACGCCCGGCAGAAGTATTAATTCAAAAAGATGGAACTGCAAAACTTATTCGTCGGCGTGAAACATTTGCAGATATTTTTGCTTGTATTGAAGAGTAATTTTAATTTAAATATATATTTACTTACCACTAAACTTGTTGTGAATTTGATTTAAAACACCTTATTTGTTTATATCATGAAACCTTTGCATAAAACATTATTATGCAAAGCTCTCATTATAGGAAATTTTATGGCAAAAATAAATAAAGTATACTTAAAGCTTGTTTCCAATAAAGATGTGGTTAATGTTCTAATTTTATCCATTTTATTTGGATTATTTATATATTTTTATGAGCAAAGCTGGGGAAACTATATTGAGCATAGTTTCTTCAGCTCTATTTTATTAGCTTTTGTTGTAAGTAGTTTTGCAAATGGTATTTCTACACTAGCTTCAAGTCACTTTGAAGACAGTAAAAAATTAAATCTTGAAAATAGTGCTATTCCAAAATTATATCATAATTACAAAAATATTTTTATAACTTATGATAATGATGGATCTCATATTGTTTTGCCAATAACAATAGAGCAACATATTCATTCAGATACAAATGTCAAAATAGTAGATGTCAATGAAATGTATACCTTACCGGAAATGGTTGATAAAAACATTGAAAAAATTATGGAGGCGCATAAATTTTCAACAGTTTATAATCAACTAAATATTCGTTTGGATAAGATTTCTATTCAAGAAAATCATATTAATTTACATACTTCAAGAACAACATATTTTAATTCACTTGCAACAAACAGAGCAATGGATTATGAATTTGTTAATGGATTAACCGTTAGAAAGCTCTATGGTTATGGTCCTTTTTTACCAAAATTAGAACATTCACAACTTTCAAACCATATAGGCTTCAATGGTTTTATAAAAACAAGTGATGGATATTTTATTTTTATAAAAAGAAGTAAAAATATGTCAATTGCAAAAAATACAATTGGCTGTGGAGTTTCTGCTTCGTTAAAATCCATGTATGCACTAGATGAGGAAAGAAAATTTACTTTTGATGGTTTAAAAAATGGAATTAAACAAGAATTAAATGATGAGCTTAAAATATCATCAGAACACTTTAACCTAAATAATAATTGTAATATTATTGCCATTTATAGAGATTGGATTGAAGGTGGAAAACCACAATTTTTAATTTTGGTAGACATAGATTTAACTAAAGAAAATGTTTTAGCATTATTTACTGAAGATACAAAAACAAAAAATAAAAAGCAAACTGATTTAATTTCAAAAATGAAGAAAGATGGCAAAGAATTAATATTTATTCATGAAACTAAATTAAATTCTTTAAAAATAATTTCCGATGGGTTAACCCAAATAGATGGTAAAGAATATCAAATTATACCTACAACCATAGGTCTAATTGTTTTTTTAATTGATTATATAAAGAAATGACAGGAAATAAATGAAACCATCTGAAATAAAACAGTTTTTGCGTGAAATACCCTATGCTTCCATTTGGAGCTTGGTTTGGCCGCAAACAGTAATGATGCTATGCACCACTTTTATATCTTTGACTGATATGTGGACAGGTGGACAAATACATTCTGATGTGCAAGCCACCATTGGAATTTCTGCCCAACTCCTAGCTCTATTCTTAGTTGTTGGAACTTCCATTGGTGCAGGAGCTATGGCTGCCGTTAGTCAATCCCTGGGGGCAAAAAATTATATTAAGGCTAAACGCTATGCCGGTTTTGTAATAATTTTCACCCTTGTTATGTCCTTTATTATTTCCGCTCTTGGCTATATTTTTCGTTATGAGATTATGGCCATGTTGCAAGTTCCGGAAAATATATTGGAATTATCCATAACATTTTTTAATTTTACCTTACTTACCTTACCCTGCCAGTATTTAATGTATATGAGTGCTGTTTTGTTTAGAGCCAATCGCAATGTGGTAACTCCGCTTTATTTGGTAATGTTTGTAGGTTTACTAAATGTTTTTGGAGATTTGGCCTTTGGCTTAGGCTATTTTGGCTTTCCTGCCTACGGAGGACTAGGGATTATTGGCACAACTTTTGTTTCTGTAACTCTAGGAGGAATTATTTCCGTTATACTTATGTATAAGCATGGTTTATTTATACATAGAATTATTCCAACTATTTCTTGGATGCGTAAGTCTGCACCATATTTATTAAAAGTTTCCATTCCGGCCATAACCATGCAAACCTTATGGCAAGTGGGCTACTTGACATTATTTGGTATTATGGCTTCATTGCCTGATAGTGTAACAGCCTTGGCCGGCCTATCCTCAGGCATGAGGCTTGAAAGCATACTTTTTATGCCGGGAGTGGCCTTTAATGTTACAGCCTCAATTATGGTAGGCAATGCTTTGGGAGCAGGTAATATTGCTGAAGCCAAAAAAATTGGTTTAGCTATCATTATTTTTGGGTCTACTTTAATGTCTTTTGTAGGGCTTTGTATGTACCCATTTGTGGATTTTTTAGCGGCAATTTTTTCAGATGATCCTGACACCAAAATAAATATTGTAAATTATTTAATCATCAATATTGCCTCTACTCCATTTACCTTGGCCGGCATGATAGTTAGTGGAATTTTTGTGGGAGCTGGAGCTACTATTTATTCACTCTTTATAAATCCTTTTTGTATTTGGGGTATACGTTTACCAGGAGCTTGGTTTTTAGCACACTATTTGGGTTATGGCCCAAGCGGTGTTTATATTGCAATGTTTATTTCTATGGCAATTCAGGCCAGTTCAATGTTTTATATATTCCTAACTAAGAATTGGGCAAAGTTTGCCATGAAAAAAGAAGAAAAAACTTTTTAAGATGAGATAGTCCATGCTGAAAAATTTGATAACTATATATAAATAAAAAGTTTTTTATTAAAATAAGTCTAGAGTTTTTGCAAGAAATAAACATGGAACGTGCAATTTACTTGTAAAAGTTTGACTCAAAAATTGACTTTTTCAATGTGAACTATATAATTTTTTTGGAGCAATTATGAAATTTGATTTTATGCCATTCACCCTTGATATTAAAGATGATTATGAAAAATTACGCAAAAATACTCCCATAAAATCAGCTGATTATACATTTACAAATGTGTGGGGCTGGGCAAAGCATTATAATATTTCCATTGCTTTTATGGAGTCCATAGCCATAATTTATCAACAATTTCCCATTAAATGTTATTGGGCTCCGGTTGGTAATTGGAATGACTTTGACTTTGATATTTTGAAATATTTACCTGAACCTTGTGAATTGACAGAAAAAAATAATGCTAATTTAATTAATCGCAGTGAATGTCATGGTTTTATTATGGATAGAGTGCCAGATGAATTTGCTAATCTAGTCAAGGTAAAATTTAAAAATATGCTTGAAGTTCAAGAAACAAGAGGGCAGTGGGAATATATTTATAATCAAGATGATCTTAGAAATCTTTCCGGAAGTCGTTATCACAAAAAGAAAAACCATGTAAAAAACTTTTACAAGAATTATGGCTGTGATTACTATGCGTTACATACAAATACCAATAGCAAAGGCTGTATTGAAGATGTGTTATTACTCCAAGATGAATGGTGTAAATGGCATGACTGTGATGCCAGCGAGTCTTTAAAAGCTGAAAACGAAGTAATCGGTAAAATATTATCCCACTGGGACGATTTTGACAGTTTATTTGGAGGAGCACTTTATTTTGAAGATAAAATGCTAGCTTTTAGTGTGGCAGAAGAACTAAACCCTGATAGCATAGTTATTCACTTTGAAAAAGCCCACACAAACTATAAAGGTTCTTACCAAGCTATAAACCACACCTTAAACAATAATATAGATCAGAAATATAAATTTGTTAACCGAGAGCAGGATATGGACGAAGAAGGGCTAAGAAAAGCGAAAGAGTCTTATTTCCCAACAGATTTTTTAAAAAAATCAAGACTTGTTTTTAATTTTTAGAAAATATATACTGCCCTAGATATAAATTTTTAGAACACTCTAGAATAAATTATTACAGTTAGGAAAAAATATGAAAGTTGTTACACGGTTTGCCCCAAGTCCAACAGGGCATTTACACATTGGTGGTGGACGCACTGCCATTTTTTGTTGGCTATTGGCTCGTCATTTTGGCGGAGAATTTAGACTTAGAATTGAGGACACAGACACAGAGCGCTCAAAACAAGAATATACTGATTCAATTATTGCGTCCATGAAGTGGCTTGGCCTTGATTATGATGGAGAGTTGGTTTACCAAAGCAAAAGACAAGAGCTTTACAATTCATATATTGAAAAACTACTGGAAAGTGGCCATGCTTACTACTGTGAATGCAGTATTGAGGAAGTGGAAGCCATGCGTGAGGTGGCCAAAGCTAAAGGGGAAAAACCTCGTTATAATGGTAAATGTCGTGAACGTGGACTAAGTAAGGCTGAAGGCAGGGTAGTTAGGCTTAAAGTTCCCTCTGAAGGAAAAGTTATATTTAATGACTTGGTTAAAGGGCAAATAATTGTTGATGTAAACGAGCTTGATGATATGGTTTTGCGTCGCGCTGACAATATGCCAACTTATAATATGGCTGTAGTGGTTGATGACTATGAAATGGGTGTTACTCATGTGCTAAGAGGTGATGATCACGTTTCTAACACTCCAAAGCAGATTTTAATCTATCAAGCACTAGGGTTTGAATTACCAACCTTTGGTCATGTTCCTATGATTTTAGGGCAAGACAAACAAAAACTATCCAAGCGTCATGGTGCGAGAGCAGTTATTGAATACCAAGAAGATGGTCTACTTCCTGAAGCCCTTGTGAATTATTTGGTGCGTCTAGGTTGGTCCCATGGCGATCAGGAAATTTTTACCCTTGAAGAACTAATAAAGATATTTGATGGAACAAGTCTAAATACTTCACCATCTGCCTTTGATCCCGATAAACTAATGTGGCTCAATTCCTATTACTTAAAAAATACAAGCCCAGAACAGGCTACAAAGCTAATTATTCCTTTCTTGGAAAAACTCAATATTACAAATCCAAACCAAGAAAAGCTAGAATTTTTACTCTCAATATATCAAGAAAGAGCAGGGAATTTGCTGGAACTGGCCAAACAAATTTTGCCGTTTTTCCAAGATATAAAAGATGTACAAATTGAGGAAAAGGCCGCAAAATCACTTGATGAACAAGGTAAAGAACAGTTAAGTAAGTTTTTACCTCATCTGCAAAACTATGAATTTAATGTGGAAGAGCTTGAAAAATGCCTACAAGAATTTGTAGAAAAAGAAGGCATTAAATTCAAACTAATTGGTTCTCCACTAAGAGCGGCTCTGATTGGTAGTACAGGTGGGCCTTCTGTTCATCTTATTATCAAAGCCCTTGGTAAAGAAGAAACCATTAATAGAATAAAAAATGTAATTTAAAATAAAGGGGATATGGTATGTTAAACAAAGTACAGATTATTGGCAGACTTGGAAAAGATCCAGAGCTAAAATATAGTGCAGCCGGACTTGCTGTTGCTAACCTAACGGTAGCCACCGATGATGGCTATGTGGATAGAGAAGGCAATAAAATTGATAGAACCGAATGGCATAGGGTTGTAACTTTTCAGCGCACTGCAGAAAATTGTAGCCAATATTTAGCCAAGGGGAGCTTGGTTTATGTGGAAGGAAAACTCACCACCAGAAAATGGCAAGATCAACAAGGCCAAGATCGCTATACAACAGAAATAAGAGCTGATAGAGTTCAATTTTTAGATAAAAAAGGTGATCGCAACAATGCAATGGCCGATAATGATTTTTATGATGCTCCACAACAAAACCAAAGAGCTCAAAATAGTCAGATGAACGACATAGGGTTTCCGTCTGAATCTAGCGATATGGACGATGCACCATTTTAGTTTTTTAGTAAAAAAATACAAATCAAGAAGGGGGAACTTTTGAAAAAGTTCCCCCTTCTTAACACGTCAATCTAATTTATATTCTTTCAGGGAAAAAGGTTATTTCCCCCGAACCCCCTTTTCCAAAACTTTT
>CAYJHF010000023.1:0-18798 GCA_964369905.1 uncultured Mailhella sp.
TGAGGTTGTGCTTGTGGTAGGCGTAAACGGAGTTGGAAAAACCACAACCATTGCCAAATTGGCCTATAGGGCAAAAATGCAAGGTAAAAAAGTATTGATTGCAGGCGCAGATACTTTTAGGGCTGCTGCTGTTGAGCAATTACAAACATGGGCAGAAAGAATAGGTGTTGATTTTTACTCCAAGGGTAGTGGAGCTGACCCTGCTGCTGTGGCTTATGAAACCATGGATAAAGCCTTGAGAGAGGGGCAAGACATAATCTTTATTGACACAGCGGGAAGATTACACAATAAAAGTAATTTAATGGATGAATTACAAAAAATTCGCAATGTTTTAGCCAAAAAGCATCAAGGAGCACCTCAACGCAGTGTATTGGTAATTGATGCAACCACAGGGCAAAATGCCTTGCAACAAACCAAGGTTTTTAAAGAAATTGCCGGAGTTGATGAAATAATTTTAACTAAACTTGACGGAACAGCTAAGGGCGGAGTGGCCATGGCAGTGGCCTCCATGTTTGAAGTTCCCATTACTTTTATTGGGCTTGGTGAAAAAATGGAAGACTTACGCCCATTTCATGCTGATGATTTTGCCAAGGCCTTGCTTTTTGATAAAGGTGACAACTTAGAGCATATTCAATAAAAGCTTGTGGTGATAATTGTTTAGAATGATGAAAATACCAAGAAATATTTCATGAATTAAATTTATAAAGCTAAACATAAGGCGGAATATATGGAAAAAAAATGTGAACTTGCCATGGAAAAACTAGGTGAGGCAAGAATACTTACCCCTATTTTTCCTCCATTTGCTAAGGAAGAATTAATTCCAATTTTTCTTACCAAGGAATTTACTGACAGCCTCAGCCAAGATGATAAATTTTGCGTTCCCATGTATTTTGAAGAGGCAGGTGCAAGGGAAAAGATTTATTTTGATCCTTCAAAAGTTAAGGCGGCTATTGTAACTTGCGGTGGTTTATGCCCTGGACTAAATGATGTAATAAGATCTATTGTTATGGAGTTATATCACGGCTATGGTGTGCGCAATACTTTTGGGGTGCGTTTTGGGCTTGAGGGCTTTATTCCAAAGTATAAGCATGAATTTATGGAGTTAACACCAAGCTCAGTTTCCAATATACATACTTTTGGCGGAACTATTTTGGGAACTTCAAGGGGACCACAAGACTCTGCTGAAATTGTGGATACACTTGAGCGTATGAATATTAATTTACTTTTTGTGCTTGGAGGTGATGGTTCTATGAAAGCCGCCAATGCCATTTATCAGGAAGTTTCCAAACGCAAGTTAAAAATTTCCGTAATAGGAATACCAAAAACCATTGACAATGATATAAATTTTGTTTCTCAATCCTTTGGTTTTGAAACAGCTGTAGACGCAGCAACTCAGGCCTTGGCCTGTGCCCACACTGAGGCTGTTGGCCAACACAATGGCATTGGCCTTGTAAAACTTATGGGTAGAGAATCAGGTTTTATTGCTGCTCACGCAACCTTATCTCTTAGTGTGGTCAACTTTATACTTATTCCTGAAACAAAATTCAAGCTTCATGGCGCAGGCGGGCTATTATTATCTTTGGAAGAAAGGTTAAAAAATAAGAAGCACGCAGTAATAGTTGTGGCTGAGGGTGCAGGCCAGCATTTATTACCTATAAGTGATGAAGAAGATGCTTCTGGCAATGTGATTTTGCAAGATATTGGGGAATTTTTGCTGGAAGAAATAAGGAAATATTTTAAAGAGAAGAATATAGAAATCGGTATAAAATATATTGATCCCAGCTACATAGTCAGAGCTGTGCCAGCCAATGCTGGGGATAGGGTATATTGCGGATTTTTAGGACGTCACGCAGTACACGCCGCCATGAGTGGAAGAACAGCCACTGTAATTGCCAAAGTTTTAGGCCATTATGTTCATCTACCTTTTGATCTTGTGACGGCTAAAAGGCGTAAAATTGATATTACATCGTCTTACTGGAGAGCAGCCCTTGCCACTACGGGGCAAATCCACTTGGACGGCATGATTGAAGAATGTTGCCCCATGGATAAATAGGTAATTTATAAAGATTTATCTATAGAGGAAAGCATTTCCCTAAGAAACTTTATTTTAATTTAAAAATCAAGGAAAGGAAAATTTATGCAAACAATCAAAGTAGAAGGAATGAGTTGTGGCCATTGCACAAGTGCTGTCAAAAAAGCTTTAGAAGAAGCTAATGCGGGCAATGTTCATGTTAGCCTAGAAGAAAAACAAGCCCAGTGGGACGGAAAGCTAAGCCCCCAAGAAGTGAAAGAAATTATTGATGGCCAAGGCTTTGTGGCAATCTTGTAAATCTATAGCAGTTCTGAACAATCTTGAAATTGCTATAAAGCAAATCACATGAAGTGTTTAGAGGATTGACAGAATTATTTTTTAGTGCAAATGCTCTAATCAAATTAAATATTCCTTCCCCCCTTGTGCCGGCTTGCCAAGGCACTATAAGGGGGGTGGAGTAATACGAAGCAGGGCTTCGTATTGCGACGGGGGGTTCACTTCCGTTAATTCGCTTTTTGCAACTTTTTACCGCTTTTTGGCACAGAAAGTGGCAAGTCCAGCAAGTCCTGTTGGTGAGAAGTAAGAATCGCATTTCTTGCAAACTACAGCGAGCGTCGCACAGTAGGTGCGAGCCGAGCGTCATTGTAGGCAAGCAAAAAGCGAGGTTAATGCCATAAAATAGCGGGTGGAATAAGGCAGGCTTTCAATGGCAAGGAAGGCGAAAAATTTTTGAGGGAGTGTACTTAAGTACATGACTGAAAAAATTTACAGCCTGACGATGATAGTGGAAGCCTGACTGGTTTACCCCTATATTTTATGGCAGTAAGAAACTTAGCTTTATTGAGCAAAGCGAAATAAAGCTAGGCTAAGCGAAATAAAGCTAGGCTAAGCGAAATAAAGCTAGCTAAGCGAAATAAAGCTAGCTATGCGAAATAAAGCTAGCTATGCAAAAACAAAAAAGGAAATATTATGTCAAAGCAAATAGTGATTATAGGGGCAGTAGCTCTCGGCCCAAAGGCTGCCGCCCGTTGCAAAAGATTAAACCCCAAGGCTAAAGTAATCATGCTAGATCAAGGACACTACATTTCCTACGGCGGCTGCGGCATGCCCTATTACCTATCCAGCGAAGTAGAAAACATCGACTCACTAAGACAAACCACCGCTCATGTAAACAGAGATCCTGCTTTTTTTAAAGAACTTAAAGGTGTTGACGTACTGATTAAAACCAAGGC
The DNA here is from genome assembly GCA_964369905.1 of uncultured Mailhella sp. Taxonomy (GTDB): domain Bacteria; phylum Desulfobacterota; class Desulfovibrionia; order Desulfovibrionales; family Desulfovibrionaceae; genus Taurinivorans. The sequence goes on from CAYJHF010000023.1 coordinate 3,265, forward strand.
TTTGTCTATTAACAGAGCTAAAAAAGTTGTGGAAATTCAAAACCTAGAGAGCGGTGAAATTTCAGAACTTCCCTATGATGAATTAGTACTTGCCACAGGCAGTTCCCCACTATCACCTGAAGTTCAAGGTCTAGATCTTAAAAATATAACTCATTTATCCTCCTTGGAAGAAGCTGTGGCCATTCGTAAAAATTGCGAAGCTCAAAAAATCAATGATTTGGTAATTATTGGCGGTAGTATGACAGCCATTGAAGTTGCCATTGCCATGGCCGATATGTGGGGCATCAAATGCACCTTATTGAAGCGTGATGAAATTATGCTACCCAAACTAGTTTCTGCCAATATTTCCCAAATGATAATTAATGACTTAAAAAGCCTAGATATTGATGTAATTTCAGGAGAAGATTTACTTGAATTTAAGGGCGAAAATGGGGCAATTTCTGAAGTCATTACAAATAAACGTAGTATTAAGGCCGAGCAAGTAATTTTGGCTATGGGTATTAAACCTAATGGTAAAATTGCCAAAGAAGCCGGACTAGCCTGCACTAGCAATGATGCTATTATGGTGAATGAATTTTTACAAACTTCAGATCCTCATATTTATGCAGGAGGAGATTGTATTAGCATAAAAAATTTAATTACCGGAGCTGAGGACTATGCCCCCATGGGTTCTATGGCCAATAGACAGGGACGGATAATCGGAACAAATATTGCTGGTGGTAACTATGCAGTTGGTTTAGAAAAATTTGAAGGCGTGGTTGGCACTTGGTGCATAAAGTTAGCTAAAGGAACTGTGGCAGGAACAGGCTTAAATGTGGCAAAAGCCAGAAAGCACGGCTTTGACGCTGTAGGGATTAGTGTTGAACAGCTTGACAAAGCACATTTTTATCCTGAAAAAGACATGATGACCCTTGAAGTAACTGTGGATAAACCAAGCAGAAGAGTGCTTGGTGTACAAGGTTATTGCTTAAATGGTGATGCACTAAAAGCAAGGATTGACGCTGTAGCTGCCATGCTCCAGTTTGCAAAACCAACATTAAACGATTTATCTAACTTGGAAGTGGCTTATAGTCCACCTTTGGCTTCTGCCATGGACGTTATAAATACGGTAGCCAATGTGGCTGACAATGTGCTGAGCAACGTGCACTATGCCATAAGCCCGGGAGAGTTTGTCGAGCTCTTTGAAAATAGAGAAAATAATGATTATATCTTCCTCGACACAAGGCCAAAGGGTGCAGGCGATGAGCTGGCTAAAAAATATCCTGAGCATTGGTTTGCCATTCCACTGGAGGTTTTTGAAAAAAATATAGCAAACTTGCCCAAGGATAAAAATGTTGCTTTGATATGTAATTCAGGAGCAAGGGCCTATGAATGTCAGCTAAAACTTAGACAATATGGAATAAATTCTCAAAACTCTTCAGGTGGTATGCAGGCCATGAAGAAAAGAGGACAGGAATTTTAGAGCCTTGAAACCTCTGCACAATGAATTGTGCAGAGGTTTCAAGGAGAGTTTGCATGATAAATACATATAAAATAGTTCACTCTGAAAAAGTCAATTTTTGATTTTTTCAGAGTGAATTAGAGCAGTTTCAATAAAGATTGAACCTGCTCTAAACCATATAACTTTCAAAAAGATATTTTTTACTATATTTTCTTATCGTATAATCTGGCAGCATTTAAAACAACAAGCACAGATCCTGCATTGTGCACCAATGCTCCTGTAGCCGGAGTGAGTAAGCCAGCAATGGACAAAATAATAGCCACAAAGTTAATTGCCATGGATAAAGTAATATTGAATTTAATGGAAAAAATAGTGGCAAGAGAAAGCCTTTTTAGGTAAGAAATTTTTGTAATATCATCACCCATAATTGCTATATCAGCTGCATCAATGGCAATATCACTACCCATTGTGCCCATGGCCACACCAACATGAGCAGTTTTTAGAGCTGGGGCATCGTTTACACCATCACCAACCATACAAACTTTATCGTTATTATTGCTGAGTTGCTTTACAATTTCCACCTTTTTTTCAGGTAAGAGAGAGGAGTAAACTTGACTAATCCCCACTTGATTTGCAATAAAGTTAGCACTTTTTTCATTATCACCTGTGAGCAAAACTGTTTTATTAATTTCAGTGCTATTTAATAAATCAATGGCGCTTGAGGCTTGTTCTTTAACAGAATCTGCCAAGGCTACAAGTCCTAAAATATTTTGCTCATCAAAGACTATGGCAATGGCTTTGCCTTGCCCTCTTAAATTTTCAAGCTCTTTATTTATTTCAGCAGAAATTTCTTTATTATGTATGGCAGTATAAAGCATTTCATTACCACAATAAACAGTTTTTTCATTAACTGTGGCCGCAACTCCTTGCCCAAGTTTCATGGAAAAATCTTTACTTTCCACAAGACTAAGATTTTTTTCTTTGGCATGAAAAACTATAGCCTTACCAATGGGATGTTCTGATCTACTTTCTGCTGAGGCTGTTAGTAAAAGCAAAGAATTTTCGTCAATACCAAAGGGTATTATATCACTAACAGTTAGCTTACCATGAGTTAAAGTTCCGGTTTTATCAAAGGCAATAATATTAACTTGCCCCATGCGTTCAAGAGCTTCCCCTGACTTTATTAATACTCCATTCTTGGTGGCTTGCCCAATAGCAGCCATAATAGAGGTTGGGGTGGCCAGTGCAAGAGCACAAGGGCAAAACACAACTAAGACTGTTACAGCACGGATAAGTGCATCTTCCGGTCTATTTAGTTGAAAAGCAAAAACAAAATAGGTTATTATAGCTATTAAACAAGCCGTTGGAACCAAATAACCAGCCCACCTGTCCACAACTTTCTGGGTTGGTGCTTTATTGTTTTCCGCTTCTTTAACTAAGGCAATCATCTTTTGTAGTGATGAGTTGGCAAAGGATTTACTTACATTTATGTCCACAGAACCAAAGCGATTAATAGTTCCTGTAAAAACTTCATCACCCTCTTGTTTATCCACAGGCAAGGATTCTCCTGTCATAATAGATTGATCAACCGTAGTTTGGCCTAAAATTATTTTTCCATCGGCAGCAAAGGCTTCTCCGGGAAATACCCTGATTACATCACCAATTTTAATTTCTTCTGCTTTAATGATTTCTTCTTTTATTTGACCATCTTGATTAGTGATTTTACGGCCTGTGCTTGGAACTAAATTGAGTAATTTTTCAATTCCTTTTTTGGCTTTTTCCACAGTGCGATCCTCAAGCCATTCTCCAATGGCCATGATAAAAGCAACTTCTCCGGCGGCAAAAACATCTCCAATATAAACTGCCGCTATCATGGCAATGGAAATTAAAAGGGGTGAAGTAATGCGCATTTGTGATGTATTTCTTACAGCCAAATAAAATAATGGAATGCCGGAAATTACCAAAGAAACCCAAGCCGGATTAATTATAAATTCAAAGCTTCCCCCATAAATGGGCACAATATATTCAGTAATAAAACTTGCCAAGAGAAAAAGGCCGGAAACCCAAAGCATGGGAATGGAATTTAGTTTAAAAATATAGTTTTCCATAATTCACCTAAATAGTTTTTGAAAATTGATTGAGGGCAGTAATTAAATCATTGATTGTTTCTTCCTCACGACCATATTTAATGCCATCAAGAACACAATGGTGCATATGCCCTTCTAAAATTATTTGCCCTGTTTTATGTAAGGCAGATTTTACCGCTCCAATCTGAATTAAAATATCTGCGCAAGGTTTATCTTCCTCCACCATTTTGGCAATTCCCCGCACTTGACCTTCAACTCTTTTTAATCTTTTTTGAATTGCTTCCACATTCATACATTGCTTCATATAAGCCCCTTTTAAATACTATATACCCCCATGGGGTAATTAATTATTAAGGCAAGTGAGAATATTTGTCAATAAAAAAAATATGTCAATTATTAATTAGTCCACGCTGAAAAATTCAATTTTTGATTTTTTTAGAAAGGCACGTTACCTCCAAGTGCCATTTTGTGAATGTCACAAGTAATTTGTGGTTCACTATACGGCAAGCAGAGCTTTCATATAGGATAAAATTAACAATTTATCATGGAAACAGCCAATCCCCCAAGGGAAGTTTCCTTAAACTTGTGGTTCATTTCTCGGCCTGTTTCGTCCATGGCTTTAATGGTGGAATCAAGACTGACTTTGTGGTCTGCAGGGTTTTCAGAAATGGCGATTAAAAAAGCATTATAAGCCTTGATTGCTCCTACAGCATTTCTTTCAATACAAGGAATTTGTACATAGCCTCCCACAGGATCGCAAGTCAAACCAAGGTGGTGCTCAAGGGCAATTTCAGCAGCATTGGCAGAAATTTCAACAGTATACCCACGTCCATGACTAAGCATAGCCGCTGCCATGGCCGAGGCAACCCCAATTTCGCCTTGGCAACCAACTTCGGCTCCGGCAATGGCTGCATTATGCTTTGATAAAAATGCAATGCTCACAGCGGCCAAAAGTCCTTCCCTAAGAGCCCTATTGCCAATGTGCATATCATATTTCATGGCGTACAAAATGGCAGGCAAAACCCCGGAAGCACCGCAGGTTGGTGCGGTTACAATAACTCCCCCATCGGCATTCTCTTCTGCTGCCGCCATGGCATAAGCATTTAATGAAGTTAAAAAACCTTCATGGCTAAGGGGTAAATTTTTAGCTTTTCCATAAATTGTGCTTGCCTTTCTTTGCACATTTAGCGTTCCGGGCAAAGCACCTTTTTTTTCAAGTCCTCGCCTAACACTGTTGAGCATAACTTCAATTAATTCTTCAAGTTTTGTAATAATACTTCGTCTGTCCACTCCTGTAATGGCGGTTTCATTGTCTAGCATTACTTCATGTAAGGTAAACCCTGTTTCTTGAATGATTTTTTTCAAACAATCCATGGAATGGTAAAGGTGGGTTGGCTGTCCATGTTCAGTCGGAATATAATTTTTCCATTGTAAAAAACCGCCCCCCACAGAATAATATTCCTTGGAGAAAATTATTTCTTTATCTTTATTTATTAATTCAATAATTAATGTATTATTACAAGGAAAATTATGATTTATGCTGTCAAATATAATATTGCTCAAATCAAACTTTACCAAGCTTCCTGAAAATTCTTGGCTATAAACTTGCTTTGGATTGTCTGCAATTTTTTGCAATAAGCTTGGCGGGCATTGTTCAGGTTTATGCCCAAGAAGTCCGGCAATAATGGCTGCATGAGTTCCGTGGCCAAGTCCGGTGGCACTTAGTGAACCAAAAAGCTTCACAGTAAATTGTAATTCTTTGTCTTGAAAAGGGGCATTTTCCTTACATATCTCATAAAAATCATAGCCTGCTTTCATGGGGCCTATGGTATGAGAGCTTGAAGGGCCGGGCCCACATTTTAGTAAATCAAATATTGAAGTATGAATATATGCTTTTGGTACAGAACTTAGCTCTGTATTTAAGTCTTTTAATGCTGTATTTGCCATAGTGTTCTCCTTAAGAGTCTGAACCAACTCTTTCTTGAACGGCATTTTTAATTCTACAAATCCCACATAAATCGCCTGAAGAAGTTGGATAATGACATTTTGGGCAAGGAGCTAAACTTTGTTCCTTACTTGGCATTATACTTTGAAAAGCTTGTTTTCCTTTTTCTAGAAAACTTTGGTAAAAATCAATCTTCCGCCCGGGCATGGCCGCTTCCAAATCAATCCATAGATGTTTTAATACGGAAAAAGAAGCTCCTGCACTGTAAGGACAAGGTGCGTAATGATTTTCAATACCCTTCAAAAAAGCATAATGGGCTGTTTCATATTCAGTTAATCGCCAGAGGGGCTTTATTTTTTTTCTAAAACCACCCTCATTAGGTAAAATAGGCCCTTGATCACTGAGGTAAGCTTTGTCCCAACGCAAAGTATTGCTGGTAAGTCTAGCCACTTCATCATCTAAATTATGGCCTGTAGCCAAGCTATCAAAACCATATTCAATGGCTGTTTGATTAAAATAATAGCGTTTAATTTTTCCACAAACCGAACAAATCGGCCTGGAAAGTGCCTTTTTCACCAAAGGAATTGCTAAACCTTCATTTTTCATTTCTTTAATAATTAAAGGTATTTGATGCTTGTTGCAAAAACGCTCACAAACAGCTCTTGCACTTTTTGATGAATCCCCAATAGCCAAATCAATATGAAAACCTGTTACATTATAACCAAGCTCAGCTAAAACCAAGACTAAAGCCAAGCTATCTTTACCGCCTGAAAGGGCAACAAGCACTTTTTCATCGGGCTTTATCAGTTCATAGGACTCAATGGCCTTTTGCACCTGCTTCTCAAAAAATTGCAAAAAACAACTTTGGCAAAAAGCAAAGTTGTGTGAGGGTAAATCAATAATGGCCTCGGCTTGACATCTACGACATTTCATAAATTTCCTTAATTTTCAACTAATTGCCCGTGATTTCTCTTTTTGATGGCAATTAAACCCTTGTGGGTTTCTTCCCAGTTTGGCTCTGAATAAGCTAAATCTCTAAATGGAATTACTTCATGCTCTTCCATATTATTTCCATGGTTGACCTTGACTACAATACTTTTATTATTTTCTTGGTGAAATTTAACCGCTCCGCCACAATAAGAAGCTAAGTGAGCACAAGCTCGCAAAATTTCCGCCCTCTCCCAAGTGCTGTTTTCCATATTTGTTGGGCGCTCACCAAGTAATCTGCCTACCCCAAGAGGCCCTGCAAAATTACTGACTTTAAAAACATAATCCGTAGGCAAAGTAAAATTTTGCAACATATTATTATCGGCTTGGTTACGTCCTACAACTAGCCAATATTTATCATACCAAAACTGCCTACCCCAATGACTAAGTTCAAAATCAAAAGGATTGGGGTTTTCAATTTCTTGAATTAATTTCCAGTAGCGCCTGGTGTTTTCTTTTTCTGTGAGCTTACAGCCACCGGCAGGCGCAGGAATGTTAACAATATTATATTTTTTTGCCAAAGCTAATTGATCCTTGCGTCCACGTCCGGAAAAATTTAAAAGTCTATCTCGATCAATTTCACCGCTTAGCTCAAGGGCAGTGGGATCAAAGTGTTTTGCACAAAGAGGACGCAATAAAATACCCTTAACGCCTGCATCATTGTGAATAACATTTAAAGTGTCACGCCTCTGAGACATAGGCCTTTGCCCCAAAACCTCACCGGAAACTAAGAACTTTGCCCCATATTTTGGCATTAAGGCCTTTGCCTCTTGCATCATCAATATTTTACAATCAATACAAGGGTTTAATGCACTGCCATAGCCATGCCTGCCTCCTTGAATTAACATTTTACAAAATTTATCATCAATATTGATTACTTCAATCTCAAGGTCATAATCCTTTTCCCATTTTTCAACCAATCTTTTGTCACCAAAAAAAGGAGAAGTAAAATGTAAGCACAAGATTTTTTTACCTTGCTCCTGCAAAACTTTTACAGCTAAAATACTGTCCAAACCGCCAGAAAATAGCGCTAATCCATCATATTCTTTCATACAAAGAGCAATAACAAAGGTTTTATACTTTGGCAATGTTTTTCCTCTTACTGCTCAAAGTAAGCTTGAACCAGTTAAATTATAATTTTTTGAAGTAATTCCATTGCATTTTTTTCTCTATAATTTTATGCTTGGGCATACATTCATTGTGAAAGCTCTACACAATAAAATAATTATGCAAAGCTTTCATTATAGGAAGAAATTGTGAAAAGACCTGAGCTTTTAGTTCCTGCCGGCGGCAGAGAACAATTGGACGCTGCCCTACTTTATGGTGCAGACGCAGTATATCTTAGTGGTAAAGAATTTTCTTTACGAGCAAAATGTGATGCTTTTAGCCCCGAGGAACTACTTTTAGCCATAAAAGATGCCCATGCTAAAAATGTGCGTGTTTATTATTGTATTAACGCCATGCCTTATGACCATCAATTGCCGGAATTAATTAAAGTTTTGGAATTTTTATCAGGCAGTTGCATTGATGCTTTAATTATTGCCGATCCAGGCGTACTGTGGTTAGCTAAAAAATATTGCCCAAACATTGAAATACATCTCTCCACCCAAGCCCATTCTGTCAATTCGGCGGCCGTGGAGTTTTGGAAAGAGCAAAATATTACTAGGATAAACCTAGCCAGAGAGCTTGGAAAAGTACAAATAAAAGAACTTATTGCAAAATTTCCTGAAATGGAATTTGAAGTTTTTGTGCATGGGGCTATGTGTCTTGCCCTTTCCGGCCACTGTCTACTTTCTGCATGGATGAATAAAAGGCCAGCCAACTTAGGCCAATGCACTCAGCCCTGTCGTTTTGAATATAAGGGGGTTAGCTTTCAAGATTTAAGCCTTACCGTGGAAGAAAATATGCGCCAAGGTGAGGATACTTGGATTATTGAGCAAGATGAAAACTATAGTTCCATGTTTGCCCCCTCGGATTTATGCTTAGTTCCCTTTATGAATGATCTAATCCAACTAAATCCAAGTTCATTAAAGCTTGAAGGTAGAACCAAAAGTGCCTCCTATGTGGCTCAAGTAACTGATGTTTACCGTACAGCCATTGATTTTTATGCCCAAGAAAACAATTTGGAAGCAAAAAATAAGGTGGAAGCTAGGCTTTGCACTTCTGATTTTATGAATGAAATTTATAATACAGGCTCACGCCCCTTACGCCCTTTTACCAGTGGTTTTTTCTTACCTGAACGCCTTGAAGACAAAGTTCCGGACAACTACATTCTTCGCCCCATTGTTGCATTTTTAGGCTGTGAAGTTGAAAAAAATGTTTGGGAAGTCAAGGTTAGAAGCACATGGAATAGGGCAAAAGATGCTTCCTTTCTTATACCAGGTTTAAAAAGGCCAACAATCAAGGCAAATACCTATTCTTTTACCAATCATCAAGGGCAAGAAGTTGAAACCTTGCACCCGGGAATGTCTGGGCTTATTCACTTGCAAGAAGAAGTGAAAGAACTGCAAAAAGGGATTTATATTAGGGCTTAGTTTATTATATTTTCTAGAGCAGATTCAAAAATTTTGAACTGCTCTAGTCAAAGTAAGCTTCAAAAAGCAAGAATAGCAGAAGAACCGGTTAACGCTGAAAAAGTCAATTTTTAACTTTTTCAGCATCGGCTAGGGTTAGCTATATTTCCTTAAATCTGGCTGTAAAATGACGTAACACCCTTGGTTCATAGGTAAAGTCAAGCCCTTTTAAGTTTTTTGTGTTGGCCTTTACTTTTTCAAAGGCTTCAACAATAAAATCCATGTGGCTTTGGGTATAGGTTGCTCTTGGAATGGTTAAACGCAATAATTCAGCAGGGCAAGGAAGTTGCTTATTTGTGTTTGGATCACGTCCAAGTAATAGAGAACCAATTTCTACAGCCCTGATGCCTGCAATTTTATATAATTCACAAGAAAGAGCTTGGGCAGGAAATTGTTCAGGCTTAATGTGTGAGAGCATTTTTCCTGCATCAACAAAGGCGGCATGACCACCTGCTTGCTGGCAAATAACTCCTACACTTTCAAGGCCATTTACTAAATACTTTACTTGAGCAATGCGATATTCTAGCCAATCCTTGGACATTCCGTCATATAGCCCAACGGCAAGACGCTCCATAGCTCCGCCCTCAAGTCCACCATAGGTTGGAAAGCCCTCTTGTACCACACAAAGGGTGCGACATTCATTGTAGACATCTAAAAAGCTTTCGTTTTTAAAGCAAAGCAATCCACCCATTTGCACCATGGCATCTTTTTTGGCAGACATGGCAAGGCCATCAGCATATTTATAGGTTTCCTTTGTTATTTGGGCAATGCTAAAATCTTGATAGCCTTCTTCCCTTTGCTGAATAAAATAAGCATTTTCAGCAAATCTTGCGGAGTCCATAATTAATGGAATTTCATATTTTTGAGCAATTTCATAAGCGCCTTTAAGGTTTGCTAAGGAAACAGGCTGTCCTCCTGTGGAATTACTGGTAATTGTGGCCACAATAAAGGGAACATTCTTAGGTTCAACCTCAAGAATACCTCTCTCAAGGGCTTCAAGGTCAAAGTTTCCTTTAAAATCTTCATTAATTGAAGTATTAAAGGCATTTTTTGTGTATACATTTTTTACAATACAGCCATTTATTTGAGTATGTCCTTGTGTTGTATCAAAAAAGTAATTGGAAAAGGCTGTCATTTTATTGCGATCAAGACCTTTTTCAACAATTCTTTTATTGATTAAAACCGGAATATATATTTGTTCTGCCCCTCGCCCTTGATGGGTTGGAATGGTGTAATCATAGTCAAAAATATCTTTAACAGCCTTGGCCAAGGCGTGGTAACTGCGACTTCCACTATAGGCTTCATCACCCTTTAACATAGCTGCCTGCATATTTTGAGTCACAGCACCTGTTCCACTATCAGTGAGTAAATCAATAAATACATCTTCACTGTCAAGCAAAAATGGATTTAACCCTGCCCTATAAATTGCTTGCTCACGGTATTTTCTGTCAGTTCTTTTAATTGGTTCAATTACTCGAATTCTAAATGGCTCAGGTAAATGTTTAAAATTTTCCATTTTCTTTCCTTATTACTTTACTCTTTAATATGTTCTTGAAAAAATTCAAGTAGTTGAAATATTTGTCCATGGCTTGATTTAGCATAACTTTCATTTTCCAAGAAAAGCTGACTAAAATTTGTCAATGGGCGCATTAGTGGAGGATATTTCAACCAATTATCCTCTGCCAAAACTGCATTTTTTTTAATTACTATTAATAAATCTTTTAAAAATTTGTGTTGCCAATTTTTAAAAAATGGCCTTAGTTTTGGTAGCAATTCAAAAAGATTTTCCTTATTTTTTAGTCTTTTTTCTGCAAAAATTTTATTATTTTTTTGCTGAAAAAAGTAATCAGCAAAAAAGTAGCGCCAAAAATCAGTTTGAGCATTAATATATTTTTGCTCACCCTTAATTATTTCAAGTTCATAAAGCCCCTCAATGGTTCGAGCTGTTTTATACAATATTAAATTTGGTAAGGTGGGGAGTGATTTATTTTGCAGTAAGCAATGTATTAAATTGGCTATCCTGGCTGGCACAAAGTGTTTTTTACACAATTGGCTTTTTTGGTTGCATTGCCAACAAGCCGAACATGAAATTGAAGAGCGCAATACATAATGATTTGGAGGATATGGCCCTGTTTCATAAGGATTTACATTGCCCATGGAAAGATTAAAAGTCTTAATTCCATTTATGGACGCTAAGTGCATTGGCCCTGTGTCCGGAGTAATAAAAAGATCTAAGGTTTGCAAAAATGTTGTAAATTCAAAGAGGCTAAATCTCCCTGCCAAATGAGCCATGGGCATGGACGCTAAATTTGCGGCTAGCTTGCACGTTTCCTGCTCTTCTTGACTTGGGCCACCAAGAAAAATTGGCTCATAACCTTTTTGTGCCAAACTAAGACCAAGTTCTGCCCAAAAATTAGCATCAGGGCGCTTGCTTAGCTCACTTGCTCCTATAAAAATTCCAATTTTCCCATTTGCTCTATGTTCATGGCTTTTCCAAGTGTGCCCGCCCATGATCTTTAGGTCTATGCAGTCAAGTGCGTTTAAGTCTGCCCAGTGGAAAGCATTATAATGATTATTATTGGTTAAAGAAGCACGGTAAAGCTGCCACAGGCCATGGATTTTTTGTATACCGCCAAGTTCCATATTTCCATAAAATTCCTTAGCTTGTAACTTGGCGGCCAAGCTATATGTTTTGGGATTATGACTTAGATTAATATTTACACTATAAGTGTGCTCAGATAAAAATTCCAACTCGTTTAAAGTTATGTAGGCCAGATTTTCCGGTGATAAGCGAAATAAATCCTTATAAAATTTTTCCTCTCCAATTAGCCAAACTTGCTTACCATTTTTTTGGTGTAACCAAGAGCAAAGAGGAAAACTCATTACAATATCCCCAAGGCGTTGGGTTTGGATTACTAAATTCACATCAGACATTGTAATTTCCATCGTGAAATTTTGGTAGGTTTTCAATTTGCCTACAAATCCCAAGGAGTAAATCCATTTCATGTCGCCGCAAATCTGCCCTATCCAAAAGCTTGGCCATGGATTTGAAAAAATAATCCGGATTATCACCGTTTATTACATTGAGCTCCACTAAACATTTTTTTAGTTTAGTGTGCAATAATTGCCTTTCTTCATTATATATTCTTCTGGATTGCACATTTTTTCTAACTGTCTTTTTTTCTTCGGGTAGTAGCAAGAAACACTCATATAAAACTAACATTACAGCTTGTGCTAAGTTTAGAGAAGAAGAGCTTTTCGTGGTTGGAATGTTTATTATATGTTGGCAATAATCTAAATGAATATTTTCAAGCCCCCTGTCTTCTGGCCCAAAGACAATGGAAACTTTTTCAGAATTTTCAAGACTTGAAATTATTCTTGGGGCTATTTGTCTTGGAGTAAAAATTTCCTGTCTAAGCCCTCCAAGCCTTGCCGTTGTGGCAAGGCAAAGAACGGAACTTGCCAAAGCCTTTTCCAAGCTTTCATAAACTTCTATCTTGGCTAATAATTTTTCACCTTGACTTGTGGCCATGGGCACAGCTTTTTCATAGTCCCAACGCTCCGGTTGAACTAAACAAATGGGAATATTACCAAAATTGGCCGAAGCTCTGGCTATGGCGCCAATATTTTCTGGAAATCTGGTTTCCACAAGAACTATTTGTAAATTCTCTAGCATAATAATGTGCTACAACCTTGTAACTATTTGTTCTGCTTCAAAAATATGGGAGGCTGTGTGAAAAACCAAGAAAAATCCCAAACCAAACTTAACTATCATTCCTAAAAATTTTCCCAACATGGCAGCATTGGCAGCATTAATGGCCATACTTCTTTCTTTTTTAGAAAGCAGATATTCTCCTGCAAATGTTCCTAACCATGCTCCAAGCAATGCTCCAAAAATCGCCCCAATTCCAAATAAAAATGGAACAAATATAATAGCTCCTATTATGGCTCCTATTATGCCAAGAACATTGGATAGTGTGCCTGCCCCTGCCTTTTTTGACTGGCTAAGTTGCAATAAAAACTCCACAACTTCACCAAAAATAAGTAAGGCAAAAAAGACCACAAAAAACCAAAAATCTAAATTATCATTGGGAATAAGAAATGCCCAAAGCACAACCAAAAAGGCCATTAGCCAATTTCCGGGCAAGGTGAGAAAGTTTAGCAAAACACTCAAAAATATTAAAATTAATAAAATTAAAGCTAAAAAATTAATCATTCTTTATCCAGAGCTCAAGGTTATACTCAGCTTTTATCCCAAAATTAGTATTGCCCCCAATTAATCTTGCCCCCAATTAATCTTGTCTGAGGTCAATAACCCTTTTAGCCTTACCCTCAGCCACAGGCAAACTCTTGGCTTGAACCAAATCAACCACAGGCGTAATTAAAATTTCATCATGTAAACGTCGAACAATTCTTTCTTGTAAAGCTCTAAGCACCCGCATATCTTCCACAAAGCTATCTTCGTTCACTTCAACCTTAACTCGCATGGTTTCTTTTAATCCCTCTTTTTCAAGCTGAATAAGATAGTTTTGCCCAACTTCCGAAAAGCCCATTAAAACTTGCTCAATCTGCATGGGGTAAATATTTACTCCCTTAATTATAAACATATCATCAGAGCGTCCCACAATGCGATCAATCCGTCTATGCTTACGCCCACAAGCACATTCTCCAACAATAATTTTTGTCAAATCGTGGGTGCGATATCTTAGTACAGGCATACCTTCACGGCTTAAAGTTGTCATCACAAGTTCCCCAACTTCACCATCAGGCAGGATAAGCCCTGTTTCAGGGTCTATAATTTCAAGTATATAAGCATCTTCCCAAATGTGCATACCATCTTGTGCTTGGCACTCCATGCCAACTCCAGGGCCATTCATTTCTGACATTCCAAAGCTATTGTAAACCTTTATTTCCAGCATATTTTCTATGCGTTTTCTGGTTTCTTCCGTATATGGTTCAGCACCCACAAGGGCAATTTTAATAGGTAGTTCCTTGGGATCTCCACCATCAACTTTCACTTGCTGAGCAATGTGCAAAGCATAAGAAGGTAAAATATGCACGGCTGTTACATTAAAATCTTTAATTAATTTTAATTGCCTTTTGGTATTGCCTGCTCCTGCCGGAATTGTCATACAACCCAAATGCTCTGCTCCATAATGAATGCCAAGCCCTCCGGTAAAAAGCCCATAACCTGACATATTTTGAAAATTATCCCCCGAGCGTATGCCTGTCATATACATACATCTCGCCATAAGTGAAGCCCAGCTCTCAAGGTCATTCTTTGTATAGCAAATGGCCACAGGTGAGCCTGTGGTTCCGCTTGAACAGTGCATTCTAACAAAGTTTGTTTTTGGCACACAAGATAATTTATCGGGATAATTTTCACGCAAATCATCTTTTTTAATATAGGGTAATTTTCTTATGTCTTGAGGAGTTTGGATTGAAGTTGGTGAAATACCCGCCTCTTGATATAGTTTAGCATAAAAAGGAGCTTTCATTGCCTGTTCAATACTTTTTCTTAGACGTAGGACTTGTTCGTGCTCTATTTGATCACGGCTCCAAGTTTCACTTGCATCAAAATAATCCATATAATATCCCTCATATTTAAATATTTTTGAATATATTAGTCCACGCTAAAAACACAATTTTTGTATTTTTCAGAAAGGCACACTGGCCATGAATTCCACTTCGTGGACGCCACAAGTGAGTTGTGGCTCACTTTACGGCACGCAAAGCTGACTCAATTACTCTAACTTTGATTAGTTTCTGCTGAAAGCTTTTTTTTAGCCAAACTTTTTATTTATACATAGTTATTATATTTTCAGCATTAACTATGTTAATAATTGTCAAAGCTTAACTTTTAAGTTTTTTAATTGCAAGAAATAATCTCAAGCTTAAAAAATAAGCCCTTGAATAATCACTGTCTTATCCAAGGGCTTAATATTTTTTGATATTTTATAATGATATACTAATGTTATCCCTTAGATTGTCATGTCCATCAAATAACCATTCATGCTGTCAGCTGTTGTAAGAACTTTTGCATTGGCCTCAAGGGCATTTTCATTTTGGATGAACCTTAAATACTCTGTGGCCAAGTTAACATCATTTCTGGCCAAGGCGGCAATTTCATCTTGATAAGGACTAAGTTCTTGCTCTAACGCACCTATTGTTGGGTATAGCTCTGCATTGTCATAGAGAAATCCTCCATAATAAACCATACCATCAGCATCAAAAGAGGGAGCATAATAATCAACGGATTGGAAGTTCGGAGTATTAATATTGGCAATATTATGCGCAGAAACATTCAAATTATCACCAATCTGGGTAATGGCATTACCGGCAGTTGCTATTGTTGCACTAAGACTCATAAAATCTCCTTTATGCCTCATATTATAGAGAAGCTTCTAAGAATTGGCAAGCTTTTTTTCTAGAGCATATTATAATCAACCATGTGAATCTAATTTGGGGGCTTTGCCCCCAAACCCCCAGCAAAGGGAGTGA
>CAYJHF010000024.1:0-2906 GCA_964369905.1 uncultured Mailhella sp.
TGCGTGCCGTAAAGTGAGCCACAATTCACTTGTGGCGTCCACAGCGTGGCACTTGGAGCAACGTGCTTTTATGAAAAAGTCGAAAATTGTCTGTTTCAGCTTGAACTATTTAGTTTTTCTTCAAGCCAACTAAAAACTTCATCTAAGCTATTTGCTTTATAATCTGCAAAACTGTCTATATAGGTTTCAGAGGCATTTATAATTGCAATTTTAGCACCATTTTGTTGAGCTATTTGCGGAACATAGGCTGCCGGATAAACAGTTAAACTTGTGCCAAGCACCAATAAAAAATCAGCCATTCTAGCGTGCTTTTCTGCCATAGCCAAATCATATTCCGGCAATTGTTCTCCAAAAAATACAATATTTGGCTTAATTACACCTTTACACTTTGAGCAGTGGGGAACATCTTCTTCTTCCAATATTTTTAATGTAGTATTGAAATCATATTCTTTTCCACAGTTCAGGCAAGTATGAATTAATGGCGAACCATGTAGTTCAAAAACCGTTTTAGAGCCACCCTTTTGATGTAAGATATCAACATTTTGAGTTATTATTGCTTTTATAAAGCCCTTATCTTCAAGTTTTGCCAAAACATTATGCACTATATTGGGAACAGCTGATTTTGCATATAAGAAGTCATGAGAATGTTTATAGTAATAACTGGGATCTTTTTTAAAAGTATTAATATCAAATAGACGATTTGCATCAATATCTTTGCGACTATATAGCCCACCAACTCCTCTAAAATCGGGAATTCCCGATAAAGTAGAAATACCTGCTCCGGTTAGCACTATACCATGCTTTGCATTGACAATTAAATCCCAAAGCTGTTCAAAACTAGAACTCTTTTCATTATTCATAACAACTCCAATAATCTATCCATGTTATATTTTTTTAAAGACAATTCTGCTGGCTTTAGCAACGTAAAACACATTTGTTATTTTCTCAAGTTGTGTTCGCCCCGCACTCATTTTGACTTTGTGATTTTACCAATATAAAACTTTATAAAAATGAGTATGAGGTTTTAGAAAGTGTTTAATCAGCGTTTCCTTAACCATAAAAAGCCCGTCAATTATAAACAGGCTTTTTACGTTGGATTTATTACATAATCAAATTAACTTAAAGTTTCTAGCATATGTAAAAGGCTTGTTTTTGCTTCAAGCTTTTGTTTTTTTAGTTCTTTCATGGCCAACTCATCCTCCGGTGTAAAGAATGATTTAGTTTGGATTTTATCCAATTGCTTACTTAGAGAAATATGATTTTCCCATTGTGCTTGTAATTCAGGATGTTTGGGAGCCAATTCTTCTAACTGTTTTAATTCTGATGCATCCATAATCTTCACTCCATTTTTACGGTTAACTTATAAAAAATATTGCCCAAAAAAATTAAATTGCTGTGGCAAATTGATACAAACTTTGCACAACAACACCCTTTACTAATTGTATGGCAATTAGCAATACAATAGGCGATAAGTCTAAACCGCCTATAAAAACAAAAGGCAACCACTTACGAATTCTGTATAATAAAGGCTCTGTCAACATTCTTAGTGTTCTAACTATGGGGTTGTAAGGATCTGGATTTACCCAAGACAAAACACAAGACACTAAAACAATAATTGTGTAAATGGTTAATAAAGAATCTAAAATTCCTGCTATGGTAAATAAAAAATTTTCAAAAATAAACATATTACCTCAGTTTAATATTCATGTGTAATATAAATTACATAAGGCACAGATTTTATAACACTAAAAAGTTTTTACATCAAACCTTTGCTTTAAACTACACAATCAGCCCTAAAAAGTCAAGATTATATTTTCTATTTATTAACGCATTTTTGCAATAACATTTTAGAATATATAATATTTTACACAATAAAAAATGAAATGATATTTTTCTCACAAAATAAAAATTTTTTATGCAATTACAAAAATAAATCAGGATCCACAGGGCCTATATCCCATTGAATTTTACCATATTCTTTTTTACGTTTACGAACAAGCACATATAAAGCTCCTGCACCACCATCTTCCATTTTTGCCGAACAAAAAGCCAATACAACCCTTTTAAAAGGCTCCTTGGTAAACCATTCTTGTACTTTTGCCCTTAAAATCGGTGTGCCATCAAGTGAGTTGCGCCCTTTGCCTGTAACCACAAGCACTGTGCGAAGTCCCCTGTGGTAGGAATTTCTAAAAAATCCAATTAAATTATTATAGGCCTGTTCTGAATTGAGGCCATGTAAGTCAATATGGGCTTCTGGACTATATTGCCGAGCTTGCAGTTTTGCTAAGGTCATCAAATCAAGTCCAAGTACATGGCCTTCCACATATTGATCTGTACTGTGAATGGAAAATTCTAGTTTTCCGTCCATAAAGTCCTGCATGGGATTGCTGTGAATAGCTTGGGGAATAATTTCTGGCTTCACTTCCGGCGGTATTTCTCTACCCTTTTTATGTATACTTTTCACATCGGAAACAAATTTTAAAAAATCACTTGCATCATCAAGTTTTTCTGCTTGCCCATTTTCGTTTGTTTGTAAAGCATTACTTTTAAACACTTCTTGAACTATTTTAGGTTTGGGTTCAGGCCTTACTTCTGGTTTAAGTTCAGGTTTTGGCTTAAAAACTTCTTGCAAATTAAATACAATATCGCTGGCATAATCCTTCCGAATATTTTGATTTTTCTTGTTTTTTTCCTCTTTTTTTATCTGATCAAACTTTTTCACCTTGGCCATTTGGCTTAAGAAAATATTATTTTCCTCCATCAGTTCAGGATCTTCTTCAGTTTCTATTTGAATTTTTTTATTTTTATTTAATTCCTTAAACGGTTTTTTCTTTTGCTCTTGTAAGTTGTTTTTTTTCTCTTCAATTTTTATATTTGCAAAAGGATTATAAGGATTTGAATTTTGT
>CAYJHF010000024.1:2976-10921 GCA_964369905.1 uncultured Mailhella sp.
GGTTTCAAATTAATTCCA
This sequence comes from uncultured Mailhella sp., assembly GCA_964369905.1. Lineage (GTDB taxonomy): Bacteria > Desulfobacterota > Desulfovibrionia > Desulfovibrionales > Desulfovibrionaceae > Taurinivorans. The sequence continues at coordinate 2,995 of CAYJHF010000024.1, forward strand.
ATAACCTGAAATGGAGTTTTGACAGTTGGGGCAAATCCCTTTACTAAAATCAGTAGTCATTTCAACCTTATAAGTAACTCTGCTAAGTAGTTCCGTCTGACAATTGGGGCAAAGGGTTTTGTTCATCTTGGCAACATTACCCACATAAACATAGTTCAAGCCTGCATTTTTACCAATTTCATAAGCTTTTAGCAAAATATCAAGACCTGTTCTTGGCAAATGCAACATATTTCTGCATGGATGAAAGGCTGAAATATGCCAAGGAGTATTTACTCCCACTTCCTGAGCAATAAAGTTTGCCAACTCCTTTAGCTCTTCTTCATTGTCATTGACAGTAGGAACTATTAAGGTGGTAATTTCAAGCCAAGTCTTATTGCTCATGGTTTTTAGATTGTTTAATACAGGCTGTATTTTTGCATTGCAAAATTTTTGGTAAGTGCTATTGCTAAAACACTTTAAATCAATATTTGCCCCATCAATCCAAGGCAAAAGAGCCTCTAAACTTTCAGGACTTTGAAAACCATTGCTGACAATAACATTTTTTATACCCTTCTGCCTGGCTAGAGTAGCACTTTCCAACATAAGTTCAAAAAAAACAGTTGGCTCATTATAAGTATAGGCAATGCTTTTACAATTATGCTTTAAAACCGTATTAATCAAAATATCTGGGCTAACCTGACTACCCTTTTGTGCCTCAACTTCATTATTTGGATGTGCAATACCCGTATTTTGACACCAAGCACAGTTCAAATTACAGCCCATGCTCCCAATGGAAAAAATAGGACTAGCGGGCAAGAAATGATAAAGTGGCTTTTTTTCGATGGGGTCAATATTATAAGAAACAATTTTATTACCCACCAAACTAATCAATTCATTATTCACATTCTTTCTAACCCTGCATTTACCAAGGCTATTCTCACCTGCTTCGGTTAATATGCAAAAATGCGAACAAAGCCTGCATTGTACTCCATTATTTACATTTTTCCAAAATTTTGCTTTCATAGTCTTTATACCAAATTAAGAGCTCTGCACAATAAGTTGTGCATCAGCCAACCTTGCTTTCATTCATTATTTTCTAATACCAATTTCTTCGGCAAAAATTTCTATGCTGTGTTTTACCTCAACCTCATCATTATTTCTTGCCAAAATATCATTTAATTGCAACATACAGGCCGGACAGGCACTTACCACACATTTAGCCCTAGATTGCACAATATTATCCCTCTTTTTTTGTCCAATATTTTTGGATAGTTCAGGATAAAACAGGGTAAAACTACCTCCACAGCCACAGCAACTGTCGCTTTCCTCCATTTCCACAAGCTTATATTTTGAATTGTCTTGAATTAACTTTTTCACTTCTAAGCTCAGTTTTAATGACTTCTTCATGTGGCAGGATTCGTGATAAACTACAGGAATAGCTTTTTCCTGTGTAGTTTCAAGTTCCTCAAGCGGAACTTTTACAATATCCACTAAGAATTTGTGTATATCTATAACCTTTGGGCTGATATTTTCCAGTAGTTTCTTACGGCTGGCATCAAGCACTTGCCCGTGCTCCATCCACCAATGGGATATGGTTTCAGTACAAGAAGGACAAGCACTTATAATATAATCAAAACCATATTCAAATTTATCTGTTTCAAGCTCGGCAAAAACATCTATGTTTTTTTGCAATAATTGTTGAAAACCTTGTTCATCTCCGGAAGCTAAAACAGGCATACCGCAACAAGCAAAATCTGGTGGAGTATACACCCCAATATTATACTCCCTAAAAATCCTATAAATGGCTTGCCCAATTTGAGGGTAAATTTTATCCAACATACAGCCAGGGTAAAGTATAACATTATACTTTGTATAACTTGCCCTTGTGTCCAAGTGATTAACTATTTGATGAAATTGGACTCTTGATAAATTTGGTAAATGTCTTTTACCTAAAAATGGGCTAAGCATTGGAATAGTTGATGTTTCTTGTAGATTATTTTGCTTACGCATAAAAAGAGCTTGAAATTTTGCGCTATATTGAAAAATATTGGCAAAGAGTTTTGGACGCGGTAAGAGGAAGCGAAAAATTACTTTTTTCAACCATGGTAATTGCTTATATGTTGTTAAAATTTTTCTGGCCTCAAGAAAAATCTCTAAGGTTTTTACTCCTGAAGAGCAATTAAATTGACAAGAACCGCATAAAAGACAGCGAGACAGTCTTTCTTCAACAGCAATAGGATCTTTAATGAGTTGGTAAGCTAAATTTTGCAAAAGCACCAACTTACCTCTAGCCACATCAGCCTCACGAGAACTTTCTTGAAATACAGGACAGATAGCTTGGCAATTGCCACAGCGCATACAAGCAGCTAAATCATCATCTAGTTTTAACAAGGCATTGGCCAAATTAGTTAAATTTGCCATAATTAAATACCAATCATTTTTTGAGGATTAAATAAGCCCTTAGGGTCTAAGGCTTTTCTAAGCCTTCTGGAAAACATTATAGTGCTTTTTGAAACTTCCTTTTCCATCCAAGCAGATTTAGCCGTTCCAATGCCATGCTCTCCGGATAGAGTTCCACCAAGTTCAAGAGCCACATTAAAGATTTCGTCAATAGCTCCCTCAACTCTTTTAAATTCTTCCTTATCCCTTCTGTCACATAAAATAGTGGGATGTAAATTTCCATCTCCGGCATGGCCAAACACTCCCATTTGCACCTCATATTTCTTCGCAATGGCAGTTAAAGCCCTAATCATAGCCGGAATTTGTGAACGAGGAACTGTTGCATCTTCTTGTACACAGGTTGGACGTTGACGAGCAAGAGCAGGCAAAGCCCCCCTTCTGGCTGACCAAATGGTATTTTTTTCCTCTTCATTCTTGGCCACATGAATGGAAATAACTCCAATCTTGCGTAAAATCTTTTCTGCAAGCTCTGCTTCTTCAGCCACTTGCGCTGGGTGGCCGTCCACTTCAACCAAGAGCAAGGCAGCGGCAGATTTGGGTAATCCAATATGTTTGTCATCTTCCACATGATTTATGGTAGCTTGATCTAAAAACTCCAAAGTACAAGGAACAATATGGGCTGCAATTATTCCTGCCACAGCTTCTGAGGCTTTATTTACATCATCAAAAACAGCCATCATTGCCCTAGAAGCCTTGGGAGGAGGAACAAGTTTTAGTATAGCTTTTGAAATAACACCCAATGTGCCCTCAGAGGCAAGCATCATACCACCAAGATTATAGCCGGTTACACATTTAACCGTGCGCGAGCCTGATTTTACCAGCTCACCCTCATAGTCAAAAAATTCAATACCCATCATATAATCCTTGGTTACACCATACTTTAAGCCCCTAAGTCCTCCGGCATTTTCTGCAATATTTCCTCCCAAGGTGGAAACGCTTTGAGAGCCCGGGTCAGGTGGATAAAACAAATTGTGTTTGGCAACTTCCTTGGCAAAATTGGCTGTAATTACACCAGGTTCTACAATGGCATACAAATCTTCGGGATTTATTTCAATTATTCTATTGAGTTTATTGGTTAAAATCACTGCTGAATATGTGCTGTCCGGAATTGTTCCACCGCTAAGGTTTGTGCCTGCACCGCGCACTGTGATTTGTAGCCCCTCTTCATAACATTTTTTTACTGCCAAACCCAATTGTTCCACACTACAGGGTTGCAAAACAATGGCCGGAACTACAGGTTCAAGCACAGCCGCATCATAAGAATAGCTTTGCCTATCAGCTTCTTCAGCAAAAACATATTCCTTACCCAAAATTTTTTCAAACTCAGCAATTAAATTTTTTGATAACATAAGTAATATACCTCATTTTAATGACAATAAAACAAGCACTTCCACATGAGGAGTGTGAAAAAACATATCAACAGCCTGCACAGCTAAAATATTATATTTTTCCGCCAATATTTCTAAATCCCTAGCCAAACTGCTTGGTTCACAAGAAACCATAATACAATAAGGAACTTCATTTTTTAAAACCGCTTGTAAAGCCTCTTTATCAACTCCTGCTCTGGGAGGATCAAAAATTATTAAATCCGGCTTTTCCAGTTCCTTAAAATATTTACTTAGATTTTTAGCATCATCAGCTTCAAATCTACAAAAATCAAAATCCTTAGCATTTTTCTTAGCCAAAGAAATGGCCGCAGAAGAGCTTTCAATGCCAAGAAGAAAAGGAACTTGATTTTTATTTTTCTTAGTTTTCACTTTGATTAGTTTTCCAAGTTGTTTATTTTCAATAACTTGCTTATTTTGAACAGTCAAATCAGACAAACAAAGCCCAATAGAACCAAGACCACAATAAATATCCCAAATATGATTATTTTTCTCACTCAAAACCAGTGAGGCAAACTCATAAATCACCTGATAAAGTTTTTGACTCATGGCTGTGTTTATTTGGAAAAAAGCACCAACACCAAGTTGAAAACTAAAAGATTTATCATATTTTTGCAGGGTAATTTCTTCTACCAGTTCGGTTTGCCCCCATTGCCTAACAATTCGCTCAGCATAGGCCACATCACTAATGGCCGTGCGCAAACTGTGAATAAAGCCGTCTACACCCTCAATGGCAAGCACAAGTTCTGCCAATTCATTAATACAATTCAATTCATTTTCTGCATGGTATTTATTTTTAGCTAGAGCAAAAGTAATTAATTCCGCTGTAATTTTTCCTGTGTTAGGGGTTCTAAGCACTAAATAACGTAAAAAAGGTAAATCCTTATTTTGGCAATAAGTGCGTACTTTAGCTAAAATTTCCATGCTTATGGGGTTTTGCAATTTACATGAATTTACTTCAATAATTTCATGGCTATAACGTCTTTTCAGACCAACCTTTGTGCTGGGCAAGGGATTATTTTTAACCCCATAAATGGTTTTAAAGGCAAATTCCATTTTATTGCGATAAAAACACAGGGTATTTTCAGGATTATTACTGTAACTATCTAAATCTTTTGCAGAAATAATTGGTAATATTTTGTGCTCCCATTTATCGGCAAAAGCCTTAAAATGCCCAATCCTAATCAAGGCATTTTTAACCTGCAAAGATTTTTCTTCAAGCTGTTTAGCATAACCAAGCCCCATCCAAGGACAACCCCCACAAGACAAGCTATGCTTGCAATATGGTTTTACTTCATACTCTGATGGCTCAAGTACAGAAGTACAAGTAGCTTCAAGTAATTTCTTCTTTACAGAAGTAATACAAGCCTGAACCTTCTGCCCCACCAAGCCATTTTGCACAAATACAGTAAGCCCATTTTCAAGGCGTCCCACAGCTCGCCCATCATGACTCATTCCATGTAAGTATACTTCTATAATATCGTCTTGATTCACAATGGCCTCTTTATTAATCCATATTTTTTTGCGAGGATTATTTATAAAATATAGTGGCTTAAATCCGCATCGGCTCGCACATCTTCCAAATGTTCATTCACATATACTGTATCAATCACAATTTTCTGGTAAGCCCTGTCAGGTGCTTCAAAGGAAATATCGGCCAATATTTTTTCTAAAATCGTATACAAACGTCTTGCCCCTATATTTTCACTCTTAGTATTGGTTTCCTCAGCAAAGCTGGCCACTTCTTTTAAACCATCTTCCGTAAACGATAAATCCACATTTTCTGTGCCAAGTAAAGCCACATATTGTTTTTCAAGAGAATTATCAGGCTCAGTCAAAATACGATAAAATTCATCTTTGCCAAGGGCTTGTAGTTCCACCCTAAGGGGGAAACGCCCTTGCAATTCCGGAATAAGATCGGAAGGCTTACTAAAGTGAAAAGCTCCGGCGGCAATAAATAAAATATGATCTGTTTTTACCATGCCATATTTTGTATTTACTGTGCTCCCCTCCACAATGGGCAGTAAATCCCTTTGCACACCCTCTCTGGAAACATCTGAATTTCTTTGCGAACTTCCGGAAGAAGCCACTTTGTCAATTTCATCAATAAACACAATGCCACTTTGCTCTACCCTGTCCTTGGCAAGCTCAATTAATTTGTCTTCATCAATAAGACTATCTGATTCTTGCTGCAATAAAATCTCATAAGCAGCTTTAGTTTTTAATCTTTTACGATTGGTTTTTGGTGGGCTTAATCTGCCCATCATGCTTTTTAGTTGATCTCCAAATTGATCCATGCCGGGCATTCCAAAAATATCAATTTGTGGCCCATTTTCCTTAACTTCAAGCTCAACTTCTTTCTCGTCCAAATGTCCCAACTGCCATAAATTGCGTAGTTTTTCTCTGGTGGATTCTCTACTTCCCTCAGTTGGACTAACCGGAAGTAATAAATCCAAAAGTTTATCTTCAGCTATTTTTTCCGCCTGTTCCTTAACCTTAGTAATTTCTTCATCTCTAATTAGTTTGATGGAAATATCAAGTAAATCCCTAATCATGGACTCAACATCACGCCCCACATAACCAACTTCTGTATATTTTGTGGCCTCAACCTTAATAAATGGAGCACCTGTAAGTTTAGCCAAACGTCTGGCAATTTCTGTTTTACCAACACCGGTTGGTCCCATTAAAATAATATTTTTAGGGGCAATTTCATCTCGAATGGACGGATCTAATTTTTGCCTGCGCCAACGATTTCTCACTGCAATGGCAACCATTTTTTTAGCCTGCTCTTGCCCTACAATATATTTATCAAGTTCAGTAACAATTTCCTTAGGTGTTAATGCGTTCATAATAAAAACCTCGTATAATTTAATTCAAATGGTAAGCTATAAATTAATTCTTTTCAAGAAAAGAGCAAGGGTATTTAATTTATAAAAATTTTATTCAATGTGAGAGCTCTGCATAATTTATGCAAAAGTTTCAAAGTGCTTAGTAATATGGTTTTTCCACCAACTTATCAAACTCCTCAAGCACCTGCTCTGGCTTGATTATATTTAAATGTGCTTGTGGATCTGGTGCAATTTTTTGCTCATTTTCCTCATTGTGCAAATTAATTTTAGCCATATACTCTTCATAAGCTCCGTCCCTTGGTCTAACCTCAAGTTGCCTTGCTCTGCCCTCATATTGCCACTTAGGTTGGCAATGCCATTGGTTTTCCGTTCTGGCCAAAACCACAAGCACAGGAACATTTAAGGCCGTGGCCATGTGGGCTGGAGCAGATGTATTACCAATGTGAAAAGAAGCATAACTTAAGCAAGCCATAGATTGTCTTATGGAAAGAGGATTTTTTGGCATAATTATGCGTGGAGAATTTATTGCCAAAATTTCTTTTAATTGAACCTCTTCACCAGGAGCACGGAATAAGAAAATATGATAATCATATTTTTCCAAAATCATTTCAATTAGTTCTTTATAATGTTTCCAACGGTTTTTATCATGCTTATGCGTTGCATCTATGCTAATAAATTGACCATTTGCTCCAATACCAAGGGATTTTAAAATTTCCAATCCTGCATTTTTTTCTTCTTCACTAAGGTAAATGCAAGTTTTTTCATAGCTTGGTTCTATGCCAAGAGGTTTTAGTATATGGGGGCGAATATCGGCCACATAGCCGGATAAATTCCTTTCATCTATATAAATATTATATAATAATTTTCTATAACTATACCTTGGATAAAAAGATAAACGGAATTTAGCCAAGGAACACAGACTGGCAATTTGACAGCGGGCTAGCTGTTGCATGGAAATAATCACATCATAACGCTTTATAAAAATATTCCAATATAATCTTAATGCTTCAAAAAAGCCATTTTTCTTTATAATATGAAAAGCGTCTATATGGGGATCGCTCTCTACAAGGGGAAAGCATTTTTCCTCTGTTAATAAAGCTATATGAGCTTGTGGAAATTTCTTTTTTAGCATGGAAAAAATTGGAGTTGAAACAACAACATCACCCAGTTGTCTTTGCTGTATCACTAAAATTTTCTTCGGTTGATAATTAATAAGTTTCTTCATTTATTTTCTCTTTTGTCACAAAGCTACAT
>CAYJHF010000024.1:10931-18608 GCA_964369905.1 uncultured Mailhella sp.
ATTGCCCTTTGGGCCTTTGAGCATGGCAGGTTTTACACCCAGACAATCAAGTTCAAGTTGCTCACAAAAACTTAAAACTTTTTGCACAGCCTCTTGTTGCAAAGCCTCATCACGCACTACACCTTTTTCCGTTTGATGTGCTCCAAGCTCAAATTGAGGTTTTATCAAAGCAATAACAAGCCCACCAGCCTTAACACTTTTTAGGCAGGGGGGGATAATTAGAGTTAGAGATATAAAAGAAACATCAGAAACCAAAATATCAACTTTTTCAGGCAATAAATCTTCATCGGCATAACGTAAATTATGGCCTTCCATATTGATTACACGTGGATCTTGACGTAGTTTTTCATGTAGTTGAGCATGGCCAACGTCCACAGCGTAAACTTTCTTAACTCCATGTTGAAGTAAGCAATCGGTAAATCCACCGGTTGAAGCTCCTGCATCAAAGCCAATAAAATCTGTTAAATCAAGATTAAAATGCTCAATGGCGGTTAAAAGTTTATAACCACCACGGCTAACAAACCTTTCCTGTCCAACCATAAGAAACTCTGAGTCAATAGGATAATTATGCCCTGGCTTTGTTATAGGCTCTTTAACTTCTCCATTTTCTCCTTTTAAAATGTATACTTGCCCTGCCATAATAAAGCGCTTTGCTTGCTCCCTGCTTTCTGCCAAGCCTTGTTCAAATACTAATTGATCAGCTCGCATCTTCTTTGGCATTTTTCCCTCTTCTTTTTTTTCTTACTCTAAACTCTTTCCATCTGTCGTGCATCCAAAACCACTGTTCGGGAAAATCTCTAATGTGTTCCTCCATGGCCTTGGTATAAAATGTTGCCACAGCATTTATTTTCTCATCAACACTACCCTCTAACTCCTTTGTGTCAAGGGCATCGTAAACATGAAAAATATATTCTCCATCTTGTCGATTTAGGAAAACCGGAATTACCAAGGCTTGTCCCCTCACGGCAAGCAATGCAGGCCCAATATTTACAGCAGTTTCAATATTGAAAAATGGTACATTAATGGCAAAGGAACGCAATGGTTTATGGTCAACCAAAAATGCAGCCACTCCATTTTTGCGTAAAGCTCTAAGCACTTGAGGGGCTGCCATTTTATGCCCCACCATTGTCCCACCGCAAGCCTGCCTTTGTTCTGTAATAAACTTATTTATAGCAGGATTTGAATATTTTCTCACCACAACAAGACTGGGGATATCATTTTTCCTGACCCTGCCAAGCACACTAGCCAAAAGCTCCCAAGCTCCAAAATGCCCTGTTGTACCTACAACACCTCTTTGATCACTAAATAAAGCTTCATTATTTTTTGGACTTGCAGACTTAAAACTAATTTTCTTTCCTTCTTCTCCAAAGTCTTGAGTAAATAATAAATCAAAAAAAGAACAAAAATTTTCTTTAAAGCTTGCTTTAGCAATTACAGTAGCTCTAAAAGTTCCAAGGCCAAGATATTTTTTAATATTAGAAATGGCAATTTTGCGCCTTTTAGGCAGAACATACCAAGCAATAACTCCAAGCCATCTTGCAAATACATAAGCCCTTTTGATGCCCAGTAAAGCAATTGCATTGGCCAATATTCGCATTATTTTAAATTGAATTCTATATTTTAAACTAAGCTCATTATTCATATTTTCTTCTTATTTAACAGTATTTAATAATGTTTTCTTTTTAACATTTTTGTAAACACAATTATATTGAGAAAATTAAAAATTAGCAAGTCAATAGAATTGACTTAATTTTTAAAAAAAAATTTTTCAGTTTATAAATATATACAAAGGATAAAAATTAAATTGCACAATAAAAAGCACTTGACAGATTTTTGCCAAGTGATATAAGTTTGAAATGCGCCGGGATGGTGGAATGGTAAACGCAGCGGACTCAAAATCCGCCGGGAGTAGTCCCTTGAGAGTTCGAGTCTCTCTCCCGGTACCACCGTATTTATTTAGCCTTGTTTAGGATTATGAAGCCTAAACGAGGCTTTTTTTTATTGTGTTATTTATGGATATTTATTTTTATTAACAATATATTTTTATATTTTCTAGTATAGACTAATTAGCTTTATACCATCTGTATTTTTTACAGATTTTTTCTTCAATTAGTTTAAAGTTTATGGACTCAAGGTTATAAACAATAATTCCTAACGTTCTACCATAATTATCGCTACCCTTTCTAAGTACATCTATTTTTGTATTTGGTTTCAAAATTTTCTCAAGGTATTTTTTAGCCATTTTTCCTTGATTTGTATTCATTTCTGCACAATCTACCCCATAAAGCCTTACTTTTTCACCTGATTTTAGGACAATTGTATCACCGTCTACTACTCTTTCAATAGATTGTGCAAAAGCCAAACAAGGAATAAATAGTAATAAAAAACTAATAATTATGACTTTAAACATCTTTTCAATCCTGTATTTATATAATGCTTAAAACTTTACGCAAAAAATTGTATAATAGCTTTATTTAACGAAAAACCCCCATCAGTAATGGGGGTAAATTTTTCAGCACTTAATTTAAAAATTAAGTTTTGTTGTATTGCCTATTGAAACAAGTTGTGCTATAAAAGTTTCTGGAATACAATTCTTTTATCTCATTTTTTTCTTGTTTTGTCAATAATTAATAAAATTAAATTTTAATAATTATATTATATAATTATGCTATATCACTTTAGAATTAAACTTTAGCTTTGTTATTTTGGGAGGGAAATTATGTCAAATGGATATTCTTATATTTTAGGTATAGACTTAGGTATTACATCTATTGGAACAGCTCTTATTGCCGCCAAGCCTGAACAGGTGAAAAATCCCTTACTTGATTTTGGAGTAAGGATTTTCCCCGCAAGCGAAGGAGCTCTTGAGCGCCGAACTTATCGTCAAGCCCGTAAAACTTTGCAAAGAAGAAAAAAAAGAATTAAAAACCTTACTAAACTCTTGCAAGAAAATAATCTCTACCCTCTTGATAAAGATGTTATAAGTAAACTGAACACTTACTCACCATACTTTTTGAGGGCTAAAGCAGTAACGGAACAAGTTTCACTGTTTGAGCTTGGGCATTGCCTCTTACATTTATCTAAAAGGCGGGGAGCAAGCTTTTTAAGTCAGGCCAAGGAAATAGAAGAAGATTCAGATGCAAAAAGTAAAAACAAAACTGAAATATTTTACCGAAATTTAGAAAATAATATTCGCTATGAAAATATAACATTAGGACAATTTTTTGCTAAAATGCTACCTCGTAAAAATAAAGCATTAAGCAGTAATTCCCCCATTAGGCGGCGTGCTCTCAATGTTAAGTTAGGCTTGGTAAATCATGCTGTTCCAAGGTTTTTAGTCAAGGCTGAGTTTTACAAAATTTTTGAAGTACAAAGTGAGTTTTATACAAATCTAAGCTTAGAACTTAAGCAAGAAATTGAAAACTGCATTTTTAAAGACAGGCCACACGCGCCCTATGCAAAGGCCTATTGTTCACTTTTAGGTAGTGAGGGTGGTTTTCGCTTACCCAGAATGCACCCTTTGTCAGAGCAAAGGCGTATTTATGAAGAAGTAAATAATATTAGAATAAAAATTGATAATAAAGATTATGCCTTAACCAAGGAAATGCGTGATTTTTTAGTGGAAAAATTAATGCTTGGTTCTGAAATTTCAACGACTAACATTATTAAAGAGCTAAATTTATTTTTGGAGAGTGAAAACTATATTGAGGGCACATCTTTAAAATCAAGGGAAAAAATTAAAGGGTATGCCATTAACAATGCCTTTGGCAATATGCAAAATTGGTTAGAATTATCAGAGCAGGAACAATTAGCCATTATAGATTTTATTGCCGAGCCAAGAATAAATCCTGAAGATGAATATAGCACGCTTTACTCCGATGAAGATTTTATGCAGGAGCTAAAAAAACTTTTTAAACTCAATGAAAATGATCATGAGCGAGAATTAGAACTTTCCAAAGCCCTAAATAAACTTCCCAAAGACAGAGCTAACTTTGGAGAAAAAGCCACAAAAGATATTTTAGAAGAGCTAAAAAAGGGAAATTTTGAAAATAATTTATGGATTCCCATTTCCAATACAGAAGCCATAATGCAAGCAGGTTATGAAAGGAGTGATGAAAAAGTACAAGAATATAAAAATAAATATCCTTTTTTACCTTATTATGGAGAATTATTAACAACAGATGTTACGCCAATTCACCCTTGGCATGAGGCTAGAACCAGTGATGAAGAAGAAAAAAAATATGGAAAAGTTCCAAATCCAGTTGTTCACGTTGCCCTCAATCAACTTAGAAAAGTTATAAATGAAATTATTAAACTTTATGGAAAACCCCAAGAAATACGCATTGAATTGGCAAGGGAAATTGGCAAATCCAAGGTAAAAAGAAAGGAAATAATGGATAAACAACTTGCCAATGCCAAAAGAAACAGTGAAATAGCTAAGATGCTTCACGAACATAATTTAAAAGTCAATGCTACAAATATTTTAAAATATAAGCTCTGGAAAGAACAAGGTGAGCAAATTTTGTTTTCTTATGATAAAGACAGAAAATGTTCTTATAATTGTTCACTTGGCGAGATTATAAATTGTGAAGTGGAACATTTAATCCCAAGGGCACATAAGGGAGTTAATGCTTACAGTAATTTAGCCTTGCTTCGTCCCAATTCAAATTTTATCAAATCTAAGCAATTTCCCTATCAATTTCTTGAAAGCCTTAGTGCTGATGAACAAGCTGCTGTTTATAATATTATTAATAGTTCGACTTACCCTGAAAAAAAACGCTGGAGATTTAGTGAAGAAGCCATGAAATCCTTTATGGAATATGGACAGGGCGCAGAAAAAATTGCCTCAGCCATGGCCAATAGCGATCCGGAAAATGTGGGAAGAATATTAAATGACACACGCTATATTGCACGCCTAGCCCGTAAATATCTTTATGCCATTTGTGAAAAAGTTCAACCTGTTAATGGGCAAATCACCGCAAAGCTCAGGCATTTATGGGGGCTTGACGGCTTAGAATATGACATTATGGATTATAACAAAGCAAGCCTGATAAATAATGAAACAGGTGAAAACTATAAAAGAGCAAAGCCAAGACTAGATCACAGGCATCACGCTCTAGATGCCTTTGTGGTTGCCAATACCACAGTTAAAATGGTACAAGATTTTGTTAAAGCCAATAAGGGTTATACTGCTAAAATAACTCAAAGTGATATTGAACTCCCTCTATTCTCAAGTGTTAATGAATTGAGAGAAGCTTTAGTTAGCAAGTTAAAGGAAGTAAAAATTTCCCTAAAACCTGATCATGGTTTAAATGGTGGCTTGCATGAGGGAACAAAATATAGAGTTCTTATGCCACACCCAACTAAAAAGGATTTATATTTAATTGTATACAATTTTAATTTTGATAATATACCAAATAAGGATTTAACTTTAGAAAAAATCAAAGGGCTTTACTCAGATAACATAGTAAAATATAAAGAATTACCTGAAGTTTCAAAATATTACAGCAAGCTTGAGCATATTATTAATTCTATTCTTAGCAAGATTGAGCAAGCCGATAAAATTTTGGCTAAAGAATATCTTGAGCATAAACAAGAAGGCAAAAAAGTTATTGAAATTACAGAAAAAATAATAATTAAAAGGGCAATACATTTAGCACAAGAAGAAGGACTAATTGGAAACGGCTACCCAAAAGTTGAAAGTATGGGGCTTGCTTTTGTCAATTCTAAAAATAAATATGGTTATAAATCAGGGGCAAATTTAAAAACTGATTTTTACATCAAGAAAGATGGTGCTATTGGCTGGGAATGTATTACAAGATTTAATGCTAACCAAAAGAATTTTGTTCCGGATTGGAAGATAAATGGAGGAAAATATTTATGGAGTTTATATATTAATGATATTTTTGAGCTAAATTTAGATGCAAAGCTGGCAAGTGAGCTAAAACTAAAGCCAGGCAAACAACTTTTTTCAGTACAAAAAATGACAGATGGGCAAATGGCTTTTAATATTTTATCCGACGGCAGAGCTTTAGATGAAAAACTAAATTCTGATATGCAACAAAAACTATCACTTAAAAAAGGGCTTATTGTTTTTACCAAAGGCCAAGCTCGCAAAATCATATTAAGCCCCTTTGGAAAAATTTGGCAAAAATATCCCAAATTGTGGCATGGCAAGAAGAAAGTATAAACATTTTAATAAGTATGCCGTTATGTGGGTATTTGTACTTTTTGATTTACCTGTCAAAACCAAGACAGAAATACGCAAGGCAACTCGTTTTCGGAACGATCTTTTGGAGCTTGGCTTTCAGATGAAGCAGTTTTCTGTTTATTTGCGACATTGTGCAAGCCTTGAAAAAGCAGAGCAACTTTCTCTAAAAATTCAAAAGCTTGTTCCGGAAAAAGGTTATGTTAGCGTTCTTTTTGTTACAGACAGACAATATGCCTTGGCAAAAAATTTTTTTGGAGTCAAAAAACAAAAAAATGAAGAAAAAAAACGTCAAGAGCAAGGAAATCTGCTTTTACTCTAAAATCAATTCCACAAAGTCTAAATCTCCTTGGGAATTTTTTAAACAATTCACAAAATTTTGCACATATTTAATAGATGTGGGCACAAGATAGCTTTCGCAATTTTTGTAAAGTAAGGGAAAATGTAAAAATTCCAATAAGTTTTTTTTGGCCTTGGGAGTTAATATTAACTCCTTATTTTCAAACATTATTTGGTAAACATGAAAATCCACCAAGGGGCGACAAATCTCCATAAGGTCATCAACCAAACAAAAGGGATTATATATATTATGATGCTTTATCCCAAAAATAGGCAATAAGCCACAAGCCACAATTGCTCTGGCAAAACAAGCCCTAACCACAGCATAGCCATAATTTAAAAAAGCATTCAGTCCCTCCCCATCTACTTCCCGAATAAAACCTTGCCCAAATAAAGCAGGAAAAAATAGGCGTGCAGCCTGTGCTTCTTTATTATCCACATCACCTGAACGAACTTTTTTGCTCAATAATAATATTTTTTCCAAAACACTTGCTTGGGGTTGAAAAAACTTTAATACTTGATATTGATTATATATTTTATTTTTTATAACACTTTGCCACAATTGCTTTTTAAGAACCGCGCTTGCCCCAAGCTGAGCTTCAACTTGAGGTAATGGCATAAAATGGGCATTAATAGGTGTTAAAATACTCATGGGCATATAATTTTTACCACAAATAACCACAGGAATGTTTTCTTCTGCCATTCTTAGCAAAAAAGGCTTTGACAAAGTCAGCCCATCAGCAGATAAAAGCACGGCTAAAACTTGCTCAATACTTACTTTTTGCTCAGCTTGATCGTCAGACACAATAATATGCCCACGAGAAACAGATAGGTATTTTGATTTTGAAATTTCTAAGATTAAATCCGGCATATCCACTCCTAAAAGAAAGTTCTAAGGGTAAATAGCAATTCACTAGCTTAAAAATATAAAAAAATGGTAAAATTGCAATAAAATTTTACGCAATTTTACCATTTTTTTCAGCTAAATTTTGTAATAATACTACAAAACCAGCCTGTTAGCTTGAACTAGTTTAGCACAACTTGTTTCAATAGGCAAATACAATAGTGAGGAAGCTATTGTGCTTGGCCCTGAAAGTTTAGCACAACTTGTTTCAATAGGCAAATACAAT
>CAYJHF010000025.1:0-17216 GCA_964369905.1 uncultured Mailhella sp.
AGCCACAAATCATTTGTGGCGTCCACAACGTGGCACTTGGAGGCAACGTGCCTTTCTGAAAAAGTCAAAAATTGACTTTTTCAGCGTGAACTATTTAGGTCAATTAGTCCACGTTCAAGAGCAATTTTTGTATTTTTATAAATCTACAGTTGTGCCCATTAAAATTCCATGTTGTCTTAGTCTTTGTGCATCACTTTTAGCTACAAATATTTTATTTCCCCCCATGTCACATTCGGCAAAAAACATGGCTGTGGCTACTGTGCCCGGAGTTGGAACAAAGCATTGTACTTGCTGAGGCTTCCAATTCCTATCTTGTAACCATTTGGCCAATTCCTGCATATTTTCATCAGTGCAGCCAGGGAAAGCACTTAAAAGATAAGGAACAACATATTGTTCTTTCCCTACTTTTTTGCAATAATTATAAAAGGCTTTTAAGAAAATTTCAAAACTATCCATTTGTGGTTTGCGCATTAAATTTAAAACATTAGCAGAGCAGTGTTCAGGAGCAACCTTGAGCTGGCCACCGGTAAATTGTCCGGCATACTCGGCTAGAGCATTTTTTTGTGTTAAGGCAAGGTCAAAACGCACCCCACTTGCAATACGCACATTTTTGATTTTGGGTAAATTTTTTATTTCTTCTAGTAATTCAATATGCTTATCTTGATCCACATCAAAATTAGGGCAAATTTTTGGCGTCAAACAGCTTGAGCGTTTACAGTTAAATGTATTTTCTTTTTGCTTTAGTTTGCATTTTGCTTGCCACATATTGGCTGATGGGCCACCAACATCGCTAATACTTCCGTTAAAACTCTTCTCTTTGGCCAACTTATTTATTTCAGCAAAGATGGACTTTTTACTTCTTGAACTAATTTCTCTACCTTGGTGTAAGGCTAAAGAGCAAAAAGAGCAACCACCTCCACAACCTCTATGGGAAGTAATACTGCTTTGCATCATACTTTCAGCCGGAATTTCCCCTCTATGCTCTGGGTTATAACCATGCTTATAAATGGGGTGTGACTTTCGACTAAATGGCAAGTCATAAAGTAAATCCATCTCATAACTTGTCAAAGGCTTAGCTGGTTTTTCCACTAAAACTGCGCGCTCAGCATCTTGAATTTGTACTAAGAGATGATCTGCATGTTGAATATGCTTTTCAGACATCAAGCTTGATTCCAGTAATAATTTAGGTGACTTTTCAATATCTTGATGTGAAGGTAAGATTTCAGTATTCTTTGGTAAATTAACTATTTCAGATTTTTTTATTATGCGAACTGTTCCATCAATATTTTGCAAGGCTTCTTGCCACGATTTTTTTTGTTTTGGGTAGTTTGTATATAAACATTCAGGGTGCTTTTGGTAAAAATCATCTAAGTTTTCTGCAACTTCAACAATGGCTCTCTCTCCCATTCCATAGATTAGCAAATCAAGTTTAGCATCGGCAATTATTGACTTTCTAAGGGAATCTGTCCAAAAATCATAATGGGATAAGCGTCTTAAACTTGATTCAATACCACCACCCACAATGGGCAAATCCGGAAAGGCTTGTTTGACTAAGTTAGTGTAAACAGTAATTGCTCTGTTGGGGCGAGCTCCCCATTTTCCACCCGGAGTATAAGCATCGTCATGGCGTTTCTTTCTAAATGCCGTATAATGAGCAAGCATTGAATCAATTGCTCCGGCGCTAATTCCTGCAAAAAGGCGTGGTCTACCCATAGCTTGCAATTTCTCAGTAATATTTGGGTCTTTCCAGTCTGGTTGGGTTATTACACCAACTCTAAAGCCGTGGTATTGCAATAAGCGTCCAAGTAGGGCTGTAGCAAAGGCGGGGTGATCAATATAAGCATCACCTGAAATTAATAAAATATCCAATTCTTTCCAGGAGCGTGCCTGCATATCTTGGTAGCACATGGGTAAAAATTCGGAATTACCTTCATAGGAAGAAAATTTTTGCTTTCTGTTCAATGGCTTGTGACTTGATTTATAGTTTTTTTTATAATTATTCATGGAGTTTTTAGTTTAATTGAGTTTTTTGTGTTCTTGTTTTAACAAGCCACGTCATAGATAAAAATTTAAAAAATAAAGTTTTTTGGTGAAAGGGTAGGAGCTTTTGGAAGGGAAACACTTTTATTCACATAAAAGGTTTCCCTTGCAAAGAAAAAGTAGCTAGGAATTTTTATGCCACTAGAAAAAATTAAAGAGGTAAAACTGTTCTGCCTCTTTTTTGGTTGATTATAATAGCAAAGGCTTCATAGAGTGCAGACGCACCACAAATAATACCAACATAGCCTGCAATGGTGTGTACAGCGTGACTACCACTAAAATTTGCAATGGCCAATAGGGCAAAGAGTACAGTTAAAGTTCCAAAAATAATTTTCCCAATTAGAGCACCTTCCCAAATGGCAAAGGCCATAAACCCTGTAAACACACCCCACATGGTCAAATACCAACCCATGGCCACAGGTGAGGCAGGCTCTATACCCATAAGGGGGCCTGTCCAGATAAATACTAAGCTAAGCCAAAAAGCGCCATAAGAAGTAAAAGCTACTCCACCAAATAAATTATTATTTTTCCATTCCAAAATTCCGGCTAGAATTTGGCAAATTCCGCCATAAAATATACCCATGGACATAATCATAACACTTAGCTCAAAAAAGCCGGCATTATGAATGTTTAAAAGAATAGTTGTCATTCCAAAACCGGCTAAGCCAAGTGGAGCCGGATTTACCTTTACTTCTGTTGACATTGTATACCTCAAAATTTAAAATTTTTCTGCCTCAATCCATATAAAAAAGTGAGTTAACTTTGTTTATAGACTTTGGCAGAGTATTATTAAAATTTTTGCACAATTCATTATGCAAAATTTTTTGTAATATTATTTAAAAGCTAGACATTTTCCCATTTATCTGAGGGAAGCCATTGGCGCACCACTCTTTCAAATTCCTTTGTAACCATTGGCTTAGAAAGATAGTCATTCATTCCTGCCTCGATAAATAGTTCTCGAACATCACCAACAGCATTAGCTGTCAAGGCCACAATTGGCATGGTTTGAAATTGTTCACCCCTTAGGGAACGCATAAGTATTGTGGTTTCAACACCGTCCATTTTTGGCATCATGTGATCCATAAAAACCATATCATAGTTTTTCTTTTGAATTGCAATAATTCCCTCTTCACCTGATAGAACTGTGTCAACTTTTGCACCATAAGATTCAAAAGATTTTTGAGCTACAATAAGATTGACTTTATTGTCATCTACTACAAGAAAGGTAACATCTTTTAAAATTATACTAGAAGCCTTTTCATTATTTTTAGCTCTGGATAAATCATAACCATCAAGCAGTCTGGCTACAACAATGGTTGTGAGGGGAGCATAGGCAAAAACAACATTGTGGGCAAAATGTCTATTTTCAAAATAATTTTTTGAAATGGCTATAATGGAAGTATCAGGCAAGCTTTCCACATCTAAGTTTTTTAACTGGTTGTAATCAATGAATATATGCGTAAAACTATCCAAGGGGGCAGGTGGTTGATATAAATTGTTAAAAAGCGTACATTTTGCTCCAATACTAGACAGCTTACGGTGCATACTCTCTGCTTTAGCTGTGTTTTTTAGGCAAACACCAATTTTATATTTATCATAGTGTTTTTGAGGTAAAAGCGGAGTAGAGTTTTTTATAACTTGTGGTAATTCAAAGGTAAAACATGAACCTTTGCCGTAGGTGCTTTCAACAGAAATTGTTCCACCCATTTTATCAATCAAGCTCTTTACAATGGCAAGCCCAAGGCCTGTGCCTTCAATATTTCTGTTTCTCTTGGTGTCAACTTGGGTAAAAACTTGAAAAAGCATAGGAATATTCTCCTTAAGAATTCCTATACCTGTGTCTTCCACACTGCATTTTAATAAAACTTGATCATTTGCTATGGGAACTGTCCATAAAGTAAGTTTAATGTGTCCTATGTCAGTAAATTTTAGGGCATTGGTCAAAAGATTAATCAATATTTGTTTTATCCTGACGCTATCACCAAGCAAAATGCTAGGCATACAGTGACTATCTTCAACTAAGAAGTCAACATTTTTACTTCCAAGCTTTACATTGATTAGTGTTACAATATCGTTTAGGAGAGATTCAACATAATATGGTTCAGGAACAATATCAATGGCACCTGATTCCATTTGAGAAAAATCAAGAATATCACTTATAATGGTAAGTAAAGTATTGGAGGCTGCTTTAATATTGTGAAGACAGTCAAGGGTTTGTTTATCTGGTTTTTGGCGAATAGCAATATTTGAAAGTCCAATAATGGCATTCATGGGTGTGCGAATTTCATGGCTCATATTGGCTAGAAAATCACCCTTGGTGCGATTGGCTAACTCTGCGGCTTCTAAGCGCCTTTGCTCGGTTATATCCGTATAAAAACCTTCTAAAAGGTGTGGAGTTCCATCTTTTTTAAACTCCACAACACGGCTACGCTCCCAAATCCACTTTACAGTTCCGTCACGCATAATAATTCTAAAACTTGCTTCAAGGGGTAAACCAATATTTAAGGTTTCCTCATTGAGTTTTTGCAAGGCCTCAAAGTCATCAGGGTGAATCATGTCAAAAAATTTCAGAGCATTATTGTGCATAAGCTCTTCAGGTAGGTAGCCTGTTAGGGCATAACTACCTGCACTTACAAAGGTAAAGGTATAATCAGGAGGATCGTTTAAACATTGAAAAACCATACCCGGCAAGTTAGACATTAAATTGTCCATACGTTTTTTATTAGTATTGAGCTCTTGAAAAGCAATCACTCGTTCAGAAGATTGCATAGCCAAGGCTACAAAATCAGCCAAAGAAGAAGCAAAATTTTGCTCGGCAATACTCCAGTCATAAGGTCTATCAAAATATTCAACACAAACAACACCTACTAATTCACCATTTATGCGCACAGGAGAATCAAGCAAGGCATATACATCATCATCATATTGTTCAAATAAAGAGTTTAAAACATTTCCCTCATCAAGATTAGTACCCATATTGTTGATAACAATTACCCTATCGGTGTTTAATCTATCAATGTAGGCAGTAAAATTATCCATATTGAAGTTATCTTGAACAATTGTCTTATCATCTCTAGTATCATAACATACAAGACTTTCTAAGAAATTACCTTCATAATTAATACGCCAAATGCCAACCCTGACATTGCCAATAGCTTTAGCTCCTTCCTTAGCAATAATTCTCACAGCTTCAGCTAAATTTCCGGCAGTTAATGCCGGAGATCTGGTAATTTTAGACAGGGCTTGGCTTAGCAGCTGAGCTTCTTCATTTACACTTATTTTTTCACTGTTGTTTTTAGTCATTATTTATCTCACAATTGTAATTAAGTTCTGTAAATAAATTTAACTCGTTGCTATTTTTGCAAAAACAATCATTTTGTATGTGTTGTAATTTATTGTATTAAACTGGTATTGTTATTTTAGTTTTGCATATTATAGCTATATTGCTAACTATTCAATTGCTTTAACTCTGTCAGCATGGCCTTTAACCCAACTTCCATTTCTTCATCAGAAAATTGGCAAGTACCAACAACCTTATGTCCACCACCATTATACTTTAACATTAAGGATCCAACGTCAACCTTAGCACTGCGATTTGTTACACTATAGCCAACAGCTGCAGAACAACCTTTCCCACCCTTGCCATTTACAATCCACACAGAAATATTTTGCTCTGGGAAAAGACTGTAAACAATAAAACGATTACCGGAATAAATGGGGTCAACTCCACGCAAGTCACTAATAATAACGGAACCATCTACAACAGTATATTTTTTAACCATTTCGGTAAATAGCTCAGTTTGTTCTTTATAAAGGTCTATTCTTTCCTTTATGTCAGGTAAAGCCATAATTTCTTCAATAGTCATTTCTCTGCACCAATCAACAAGTTTTTCCATTAATTGGTAATTACTGATGGTAAAATTACGAAAACGCCCTAGTCCTGTGCGAGGATCCATAATAAAACCAAGCAAAATCCAAGGGTGTTCATAAGGATTTAATATTTCTTTAACGGTTAAGTCAGCAGAATCAACTTTATCAACGGCAATAAGTAAATCATCAAAATTAGGAAATTTTTCTTTTCCTCCAAAATAATCATATATCACATGAGCTGCACTTGGTGAAGGCTTACTTGCACCTTTATATTTGCCACTGTAAGCATTTCTTTCTTGCTCGCTTGAATGGTGATCAAACCAATAACCACATCCATCAACAAAGGGAACATTAGCTAAAATATCATTTTCGGTAACTGCCACAAGGCCATCTTGTAAGTCTTTGGGGTGGGTAAAGGTGAATTCATTTATAAGCCCCAATTCCTTTAAAAATACAGCACAAGCTAGTCCATCGAAGTCCGAACGAGTGATTAATCTCATATTTACCTCTTTTACTATTAATATAGTCCACGCTGAAAAAGTCAATTTTTGACCTTTTCTACAAAGGCACGTTGCCTCCAAGTGCCACGTTGTGGACGCCACAAGTGAATTGTGGCTCACTTTACGGTATGCAAAGCTGACGCGCTTACAGCTTTGATTAGTCTCTGCTGAAAAGTCTTTTTTTCCACCAAGCTTTTGCAAGTAAATTGCACGTTGCGTGCTTATTTCTTGCAAAAGTTTTAGCTTTATTTGAATAAAAACATTTTTTATTTATATATAGTTATTATATTTTTCAGCATCGACTAATATAAAATGTCGGTTTGCTAGGGCATTATAGACACAATTTGTAATGATGTCAACAAATATAAAAATATGAATTGAAATAATTCATTATTCTGAGCTAGAGCATTTCTAAAAAAAACCTCTGTACAATTTATTGTACAGAGGTTTTAATATTGCTATTCTTTCTTTGTTAGCAACCAGTTAATCAATGTTTTAAGATTGACTGGTTTCTTGCTTTTAAATACTTTAACTCCAATTAATATAGATAGTTGCTAAGTTATTATCAACATAGGAGTAACCTCCGCCACTGGTATTTGCAGTTAGGTTGCTCATATCAAGTTCTGTACCGTTTACTACTATTTTATCTTCATTAATATCAAAGTCATAAATATAGAGTTCTTGGCTTGCATTTGATCTTTCTTCAATAATTACCTCGTCAGCTGAGCTATCACTGCCATTGTTATTATTTAGGTAAATTATGCCATTATCTCCACCGTCAAGTCTTGTTAGTTTTATAACTTCTTTTCCTGTTCCACCGTAAATTTCGCCGTTTAGATTGTCGGCAATGACTTCATTATCTCCATTGCCAAGGCGAACTGTGCCTAAAATATCATTTTGATTATTGGCGTCATCATCAAGAAGAATTTTATCTTGTCCGCTTCCACCAATATAGCTTCCACCTTTAGCTATTATGTCGGCATGGAATTCATTGGCTCCATCACCTAGGTTTACAGTACCTGCCAGAATATTATCAACATTTTCATTATCGTTGGACAGAAAAATCTTATCTTGTCCTGAACCGCCCAAATAGGAAGCACCAGTCAAAATATTATCGGCATAAACTTCATTGTCGCCATTGCCAAGATTTATAGTGCCTGAAATATCAGCTATTCTATCGTCTTCAGTTCCAATTATGTCATTACCGTCTGCACCTAGTATTTGGCCACTAATATCTATTCCATCGGTGACAATTACTTTATTGCCCTTATCGTCATCTCCTGTTGTTCCACCGCCAAGATCAATAGTACCAGGTAAATCTTTTTGTAAGGTAACTGTATTATCTTCATCGCCAAAGATAAGCTTGCCATTTTCACCAATTGTACCTTTAACCGTAAAGGTAGGAGTGCCGGTTAGGTCTAAAGTTCCTGAAAAGACAGAATTTTCACCAAGATTAATTGTATCATCAGCACCAATGTTTAGAACTTCTCCACCAGTCCAAGCACCGTCTAAATTAAATGTGTTACTTCCACTACCAAGGTCAACTGTGCCACCTTTCAACTCACCGCCCTCGGCAATGGTGAATATATTGTTGCCGGCGCCAAGATCAATTGTTCCACTTTCCATAATAGCATTATTTCCAATGGTAAAACTATCAATGCCGCTGCCAAAATTTATGTTTGTATTATATATTTCAGCCTTGGTGGAAGAGGTATTTGTGACTGTAAGTTCATTATCTCCATCGCCAAAATCTATATTAGCTTTTCCTAGTCTGCCGTTAACAGTAAACTCATCATTTCCTGCCCCAAAGGTAATATTAATATCTTCATTGGTGCTGTTAATTGTTCCATTTTCGGCTATAGTTACGATATCACCAATATTGTCAGCATTAAAATTAAAATCACCACCCCTAATATAAGCATGGGCGTTGACGTCCATTCTATCTTGACCTGCTCCAAAATTGAATGTTCCATCGTTTACAGAAACTCTTGACTCACTACTTATGGCAGAAAGATCAAATTCATCATTGCCTGCTCCAAAGTTATAAGTTCCGTCTTCTATGGCTGTTAAACGGTGATTGTCAAAATTATTTGTAATGTTCAGCTTATCATTATTATCACCAAAAGTTATTTGCCCACCGGTAATGCTACCACCTGCCACGTTAAAGTTATTTGTGCCATTACCAAGGTTTACAGTGCCATTTTCCATAAGTCCATTTTGTAAGATTGTAAATGTATCATTATTAGCACCAAAAATTATTTGCCCACCGGCAAGTACACCATTTCCGCCATTACTTAGATTTAGATAAAAATGGTTTGTTCCATCGCCAAGATCAACAAAGCCTGCATTCATTCGCCCTGTGTCCTTAATATAGAACAAGTCACTTCCGCCCCCAAGCTCTACAATAACATCAGCAGTAGCCATAGTTCCATACAAGTCAAATTGATCATTGCCTTCACCAAGGGAAATTGTTCCACCCACCATGGTGGCATACATTCTTACATCATCATTTCCTGCACTGCCATTTATATCAGCTTGGAATATGGTATCAAGCTTGCTACTACTGCCATAGGTGAAATCAGTTGCAGTGCCAAAATTTATAGTTCCATTACCTTCTACGCCTTGGGCAATACTAAGACTGCCACCCTTATTATAATTAATTGTTCCGCCCAATAATGAGGCATTGTCACCCATATTAAAAATATCGTCAGCTTCAATGGTAACTTCACCGCCACTCATTTCACCATTTAAGGTAAAAGTATCAGCCCCATCACCAAAGATTATTTCTCCATTTGCTAAGCTTCCGCCCTCATTTATAATAAGGCTGTCAATTCCTGTGCCAAAAGTAAGCCCTTTATTATTACCAAGATCAATAATTCCACCATCTTCCACTACAAAAGTATTACTAGCATCACCAAGGCTTATGCTGCCACTAGCGGCGGTATTGGATAATGTTACATTATCTCCAATGGTTATAGTATTATTTCCTAGGCTTAAATCTAAATCATAATTTTGAATAGTTAAAAGGCCAATTCCGGCCACACTGACAAAATTAATATTATTAGTTCCAAGCCCTGTTCTAATGCGTCCGTCAAAATTATCAGAAATATTTACAGTGTCATTATCAGCACCAAGATCAACTGTGCCACTGCTAAAAATTGCACCATTTTCAAGGGTAAATGTGTCTGTGCCATCTCCAAGATTTAGGGTGCCATTGTTAAAGTCAAGTTCTGCTCCGGCTTTAATTAGCAATGTATCACTGTCTGTTCCAAAACTAATTGTTCCTGTATTATTAATCTTTCCGCTGTCGTGCACAATAACTTGGTTTTGGCCATTGCCAAGAGCTATATTTGCATCGGATAAGGCTGCATCATCAAAGAGTGTACCATACACGTTAATAGTATCACTGCCATCGCCAAAGGTTAAATCGTCATGAAAACTCACACTGCTATTAATATTTAACGTGTTATTTCCATTAGTTAAGTCTAGATTAATATTGCTGATTGAACCAAGTACAGCAGAGGCATAATTTAAATTAATCGTATTATCACCACTACCCGCATCAATACTTCCATCATAATTACTATAAATATTAACAATATCATTGCCGGCATCAAGCTCTACTCTGGCAGTGGCAGCAAAGCCAACATTATGTTCCAGAGTGAAAGTATCCTCACCTGCCCCAAGATTTACAGTGCCATTGGTAAACTGCCCAACATTCATTTCGTTTTTAATGATAAAGCTGTCGTTGCCTTCTCCAAGGTTTAATGTCTCACTTCCGTAGTTGAGTACACCCAAAGCACCAATGCTTAGGCTATCATTTCCTGTGCCAAAATTAACGGTTGTATGCTCTCCAAGTGAAGCAGTTAATATTAATTCATTATTTCCATTTCCTAGGTCAATTTCATTCAAGCCGTCTGCCCCTGAACCTATTGCTACACCAATCTCAACCCTGTCATCGCCATCTTCCATGCTTATTTGAGCATTATTATAGCTACTGCCACTTTTGAGCTGAACATAATTATTGCCATCACCAAGGTTTATATTTGTGTTTAAAGTTCCGCCATTTTCTACATTTAGATTATCATTGCCTGTTCCAAAATCAATAGTGCCACCGGATAGGGTTCCACCATTATTAATATTGAGGGTGTCATCACCACTGCCAAAGTTAATAGTTCCTGTGTTTATATTTGTGCTTGCCCCTGTAGAGTCTTGCTGAATGTTTACAACATCATTACCTTCACCAAGGTTTAAGGTGGCATTGCTTAAAATATTACTTTGTAGTTGAACAGTGTCATGCCCACTGCCAAGGTCTATAATAGAACCATCAAGGCTGGTTAGTCTAGTTGTAAGGGCTAATTCATCATTGCCACCCTTGAAATTAATATTAGAATTTTTAATCTCACTTTGTAGGCTTATGTCTAGATCACTAAAGTTAGTTAGATTGATAGTTGTATTATCTGCACCATCTAAGATAAGATTATTATTGTGAGCACTGCTTGAGGTGGAAGTTATCACACTGCCTGAACCAAGATTCGTAAAATGATTTGTTCCAACGGTAGATTTTATATTGGCTGTAACCACAGCTCCACCGGATTGAACTGTTCCTGCTTCCATACTACTTATGTTTATAGTGTCACTTGACCAAGAGTTAATCGCTCCTCCGGACATATTGGTTACAATAATATTGTCAAGCTCATTGTCGTCTTTACCGTCATCAGCATTTATTGTACCACTAACCAGGTTTGTAACAGTAATATTATCAGCTCCGACTCCGGCAGTAATTGTCGCAAAATCTACGCCATCACCTAGTGTTTCCACTATAATGGTATCATTACCCCCGCTTGCATCAACTGTATAAGCACCTGCTGTGCTGCCAATATTAATAAAGTCAGCCAAACCTGTTGTTGTATGGCTATCTTGTCCGCTACTTGTATTGAGGTCTTCAGTCAACTCAACAATATTTATGGTATTTCCACCGGTAAAGCCAATTACATCACCAAGGTCTATGGTTACATCTTCTGTGCGAATAGTGCCATCACCGTCAGTTAGGGTAATTTCAGCGTTTAATATTGCTTTATTTATGCTTAGGAAAACATCAGCAGTGTTAACTCCATCAACTGTCTCATATTGAGTTAATGTTACAACTCCTGTAGCATTATCAACAAAAATTGTAAAGACAGGTTGTCCATGGGCAGTGCCTCGAATTTCACTGCCATCATTTGCAAGACCCAAGAAAACAATATTTGTGCCGCTGGTTAAGCCTGAATCAATCGGCTCTAAACCCTCAAGGCTTAGGGTAAAGTTATTAGCCACAATGGAGTCAGTGGCAGATGCACCGTCACTACCATAATTTATTTCTGTATTATTTTCATAAAAATCTTTAAAGTTAAAGGTTGTGCTATCAAAAGCAACACTGCTTCCGGCTGTTAATAGCTTGGTATTAGCAGGATCAAGCTCATTATTAGTAATATCAGGGCCGGCATCGTTAAAGTTAAGCTTATCACCAATGTCCACAGAAACTTCTTCATTAACAGTAATACCGTTTTCTTCTATGGTTACCTTGGCATTTAATAGAATTTGATCAGTGCCAAGTTTAGTTGTTGCACCATTATTTGTAATGCTTTGCCCGGCAAAGAGGGTTAAGCTCACTTCACCGCTACTGCTATCAACACTAATTTCAAAAACACTTATGCCGTTGGCAACACCTAAAATTTTGCCATCGGAAGTTTGTTCAAGAGAAATATTCACTCCATTGCTTACTAAATTGGTATCAGTGTCTGTAATGCTTAAATAGTAATTTGTGGCAGTTACAGTGGCTGAATCAGAGGATAAATTACCTGTAGCGGCAATATTTTCAATGGTATCTGCAAAATCTGTTGTAGAAAGTGAAGTTTCAGCAAGAATATTATTTGCTTCATCAACTGTCAGATCAGCAACTCCACTTGTATCAATAAAAGGATTGACAATATAAGGAGCAGGGTTATCATCAATTGAAATTTGATGAGTATCAGTACTTCCGTCAATGTCTTTAGCCACAAAGCTTATATCCAGACTAAAGCCTTTTTCATAGTGCAAAACTTCCCAAGTTCCATCTTGATTAACGGTTATGGTAAAGTATTTATCAGCATCAACTCCTGTTATTTCAATGACTTGTGAATTGTTTGCTCCAACTGAAAGTGAAAGGTTAGCAAATAAGTTTGTAAAACCCGGTGGATTAGCTGTAATATTACCATTTGTTTCGTTAAAGGTAATTGTATCACTTGCGCCACTTGAGTGTGTCATAGTAAACTCACTAAGATATACAAAGTCAAGTGCATCTACTCCCTCAGTGGCAATTTTTCCTTCGGCTTTGCCAATTATGGCATCAGAAAAATTAGAAATATCGGCTGAGCTCAAAACAAAGTCAGAGTTTGCATCTTTAGGAATTATGCGAATTTCTGTAAAGCTTACTACATTAAAAACAATATTTAAATGGCCTGAACTTGTGCCATGAACTTCAAAGTATTTTTGTCCCGTATTTATGTCAGCAGTTATAGGAAGACCGGCACTATCATAGAACTGAACTATGGCTGTTTCACCATTAAATAATTGCTCGAAATTTAATTCTATGCCTTGGGCTTGTTCATTATTTGGCAAGGTAATAATAAGAACTTCACTGGTTTGAGCATTTGTATCATGATCGCCCACAAAGCTATTATTGTCATTGTCATTTTTTATTCCAACACCACTACCATTTGCACTTTCCACCCAAGTAAGTTGAGCATTATCTACACTAGGATCAAATGCGATTATACCATTATCAAGGTTACTAACATTAGCTGTTCCTGCTGTAAAGTTTAGTCCGCCAATAGTAATTGTATCAATATCTGTTCCAAGGGCATTTTTCAATTGCTGGGAAGTTGCAACACCACTAAAGAGATTTATTGATTCATCATTTTCCAAAATAAGTTCGTGGCTTTCACCTTGTTGATTAGTTATACTAATACCACCGTCAGTAATATTTATTATAAGCTCTTCTGTATCAAAGTTACCGTCATGATCCGTAATGGTGAAATTTGTTTTGATTTCAAGGGGATTGCTGCTATTATCAATGCCTTCAAATAGCTCCACAGTAAATTTACCTGTGTAATTTCCATTACTATCTTGCTCGGCAGTCATTCTAATAACTTCGCCATTGGCAGTGCTACCGCTAAGAACATTATTATTAGTTGTCCAAGTAAGAGTTAGTCCGCCGCTATAAATGTCCCCTCCTGGTTCATGCCAAGAAAAAGCACCGCCAGAGGCTTGCCCATCAACCCCAAAATCAAGGTTAACAGTTTGCGCAGTAGAACCTTGAGGGCCACCAAGTGCTTCAGTAAGATTAAAGATTGGGCTTTGCGAAATAGTAGGAGTTCCGTCGTTAAAAACAATGTTTTCTCCAATATCCATGGAAAGTTCATCACTTGTTTTATCACCATCATTATCACTAATTTCTACAGTGGCATTTAAAAATATTTTACCTGCTCCAATATTTTTTGGATCGCCATTTATATGGTCAATACCTTTGCCCGGTTCGTGTATTAAAGTAATATTTTCATTTTCTACCTTAATTGTAAAAATAAGTTCACCATTGGCTGTACCTTCAATATTGTCTCCAACCTTATTGAGCAAAATTTTAATTCCATGACTGGTTAGTCCACTGTCCACATATTGTCCATTATTTACAAGGCTTAAATTATAATTTGTGGAAGTAATTGTGCCTTGCCCATCTGCTCCGAAATTAAAATTGATATTTGTAGCATCTTCAAAGGCCTCTTGAATAGTTGTTCCGCTGGAAGAAACACTTAACTGAGAACTTCCTATATTTGCCTCATTAATGACTATCTCGGAAGCAATTGGAAATGCTACGTCAGTGCCTGTAATAATTGGACTATCTTCTTGCACTGCGATATTTACATCAAGGGTTATAATATTACTGGTATTAGTATCTAGAAGAGTAATGTTTAAAGGATCAATTAGGGTGGATTGATTACTTCCATCACCTTGCACCTTATCAGTTAGAGTAATAATTAAGCGATTGTTAGCTGCATCGTGTGTAACAGTTCCAACAGGGGTTGAGTTTTGGAATATATTGCTATCAGCAGCACTAATAGTATAACCTTGTGGAATATCCCAATAAATAATATTTTCACCACCTCCAGCATCTGTACCGCTAGTAATATCTGATTCTTTTAAAATTACATCATAAACTGCACCGGGAACTTGACTCAAGATATTTACACTTGTGGCTAGTTCGGCTATGTCTCCATCTCCATCTTTGATGACTATGGTGAAATCTTCAGTGCCTGTAACGGCACTTGCTTTAGCAGTATAACTATAACCACCTGCACCATCAAAACTTACATAACCATTTGTAAGTTCATAGCGATTATTAACTGTATCATAAGTGGCATTTTTTACACTATAGGCTTCACTTGAAGAAAGTCCATCTCCACCAAAATTTGCTGTAATTGTACCATGGGTTGTATTTCCTTTAATCGCAGTCAAACTGTCTATGCTAGTAATGCTTGGGCCATCGTCAGTAATTTTTATGGTGATTTGTGGTTTAATGGCGGGGCTATTACCGTCTGTATCAGTAAAAATAATTTCATAGCTTGTTATGTCAGCAGTTTCATTATGCCTGCTTGTGTCACTGTGTGTAAAAGCACTTGTTTGAGTGTAATTGAAGCTAAGTGCGCCACTTGTAGTATCATAAGCAAAACCTGATAAAGTGCCAAAATCAACATTAATACTACTATTGGCACCCGTTACATCGCCATTAATATCAAAATTAATGGTTGTTCCATTGATTACAATGCTGGAAAGTTCAATGCCTGCACCAATATTAATAGTTGCGGGTGTGGCGATGTTAACGCTTTCATCGAGGCCTGTAAGTATTGAGCTATTAATTGCTGTGCCATTACCAAATAAATTATCTGTTATAATAGTGCTTTCGCTTGCTTGGTCTCCATCACCGTCTGTTACAGTGGCTGTAATGGTTACATCGCCAACAATACCTGCTTGTGGTGTAAAAATATAAGAACCGTCAACATTAAAGGTAATCTTGCCAAATACACCAAGGTTTTGCTCTGTTCCATTAGGGGTGACAGAAATGTTTTGACCATTAATATTGACGCTTACTTCTATAGTTGCACCATTTGAATCTACACCGCTTAAGATATTGAAATCACCACTAATACTTTGGTTTAATGCAGTGTAAGATGTATCAGTCACGTCAGTTATGCTTGGTCCGGCATCAGTAATGGTTACACTTACGCTTATATTTCCACTACCATTTCCATCACTTACAGGAACTTGAACTGTTTCTGTATAGCTGTCAGAATTTAAATTATGTTCAAAAGCAGTATTTTGTGTGAATACAAGATTGCCATTCTGAATTTCAAAGGTTCCAAGTTCATTGCCATTGGAAGCAAATGCTGTATAAGAACCGTTTTGAATTGTTGTGCCTGCCGGTAGAGTTACACCTGTTACTATGCTATCAACTGCCATATTATTATCAGCACTGCTCACTGCACCGCTAAGGGTTGAGCCGTCGCCAAAAAGATTATCCGCAATTGTAACAGAATCACTAGCTTCAGTTCCGTCTCCATCAGTCACTTTGAGGGTAATTTCCACGTCTCCCTCAATACCTTGAACAGGATTAAAAGTATATGCCCCTGTTGTTGTATTTACAGTAAGGCCTATATTTGCTAGAGGCTGAGTATAATCTACACCACCAATTTTTACACTAAATTCCACATCTGCAGGAATTACACCATCAGCGCCGGGACTAATTGTAAATGTTCCATTTATGGCTTGCCCCACTTGACTATATTGAGTGTCAGCAGGTGCAGTTACACTTGGCGCATCATCAGTGCTGTTTACATTAATTGTGGCTTTAGCACTGCCTGGATTACCGGCAGCTTCCACACTATCTTGAATTTCCACATCAAAGCTATCTATTTCTGCATTTGTTTGTCCTTGATGATCAAAGGCTGTATTTTGTGTATAGGAATAATTTAATGTAAATTCACTGCCATTATAAGTTAGGCCGGTTATAGTTAGCTCACCATGAGTACCGGCAATAGTTAGATTTGCACCGGATAAGGTAAATGTTCCTGCCGGATTTTCAGTTACTGTGAAAGTTGTACCGCCCACAGTAATTTTTCCACCATTTAGGTTCTCCATGGAGGTGAAAACTATTTGCCCTGTATCAGCTGTGGCCATGGAATTTTCAGCTGTTTGAAGCTCTAAATCAGAATTAGTGTTGTCAATAAGAGGAATTAGATTAGTTCCGGGAATACTTACGGTGATTACTTGATCAACATAAGCTCCATTATTATCCATCGCTCTAATGGTAAAATCATCATATAAAATTTGGCCCATACCAAGGGCTTGAACAGTGGGATTTGTTTCGTCTAAGTCATAAGCATATCTAGCTGCTCCATCAACTGATCTGATTTGCTGAATGGTAACAGTGCCAAACTCGGTATCAAAACTAGCTCCGGTTACTTGAGTAATGGTTAGGGTGCTGCCGTCAACATCATCAAATTCAACTACTCCGCTTATAACCGGATTGCCAGCTGTCATACTGGGGTTTAACACAGCCTGATTTGTGGTGTTTACCTCAGGTAAATCATTGGTACCCTCAATATTTACGGTTACTGTGGTATTTGTTGTATTTCCGCTTTGATCTGTAACGCTGATAATGAAAATATCTTGCACTTGCTCACCCTCAGCCAAAGCCTTGGTGGCGGCACGAGAACTTTCAATAGTATATTCATA
>CAYJHF010000025.1:17226-18543 GCA_964369905.1 uncultured Mailhella sp.
GTTCCATAGGTTCCATTTTGGTTTTGTACAGCAAAGCTAAGAGTTTCATTGTCAGCATGGCTGGCTGTCATGGTGGCGGAGGCAACAAGGTTGCCGGCAAATACATCATTGGGGTTAGCTCCACCAACGCCGTTTGGGCTAAGGGCGTTGGTACTGCCTAGCACATTGCTTGAGGTAATAACAGGGAAAATATCATCAGTATCATTGTTTTGATCAAGTATTTCATTTTCGTTGCTTTCAGGTGCAAGGGCAACTTCTTCTTCGTCACTATCAGCATCATCACTACTTTCAACAACAGCAGTAATTCCAAGATTTTCTAAAAATTCTGTCAATTCTTCTTGTTGTTCTTGGGTTAAATTATTCAAAACTTCAGCATCAAGCAAGATTATTATGCTATCACCGGCTTGATATTCTGAACCAAGCTCTTCTTCCAAAGCTCCGGCTAAATACTCATTAATTATATTTACAAAGTCAGTAAGTTCTTCCTCTGTAAAAGTTTCAATGGTTAAAGGAGTTACAGTTTGAGGATTGATTTCCGTGCCTTGGCGAGCAGAAATAAGGGAAACTTGCCTGCCGTCAAAGGTGGTCACAAGTACATTATGCCCTTGATCAATATGTAAAACCGCATGAACTTCATTTGTGCCACGCACAGCTGTTAAAAGCTCTGTTCCGCGAATACCTACCGTTGCACTGGGGGTTACTATTTTAAAAGCGTCCGGATTTTGTTTTACAACTTCACCACTTACAGAACGCATAATACCTTGGGTGAGGTTCAAAATGAAGGAGGGATCTTCACCTGCTCCAAACTCAAAGTCTTGTACTGCTAGGGTTGTATTGGGGCTTAAATCAGCAATGGCTCCATCAGCAAATTCAACTTGCACGGAAGATGAACTTGAAGTGATGATTTTATCTGTGGAAAAAATTTGATCTCCGGGTGCAATTTCTATACGCTCCCCATTTCTTTCAATATATGATGTTCCGCTAACTTTTGTAATTTTTCCTGCATAATCATTAACTTGTGACATAAGTCCCCCTTATGGATTTTGAATTTTATAATCCATTTGGGATAGTCTAGTATTTTTACTAAAAAAAGTCAAATCTTAGAGCAGGTAATTTTAATGAAAATATTATGTTTTAAAAAATAGTCTTAATTTCAATTTACTTGCAAAAGTTTGGTGGAAAAAAGAATTTTCAGCAGAGACTAATCAAAGCTATGAGCAAATGCGTCCGCTTTGCCTGCCGTAAATTGAGCCACAATTCATTTGTGGCGTCCACAAGGTGGCACTTGGAGGCAACGTGCCTTTGTAGAAAAAGTCA
>CAYJHF010000026.1:0-18278 GCA_964369905.1 uncultured Mailhella sp.
TCCTGAAACAACGGGGTTGACCATGCGCATAATACAAACAGACAATGAAGTGTGTTCAATAGCCCATTCTTGCTTAGCTTGAACAGCAAGCTCTTCATCACCTGTAGACTCTGCCAGGGTAATTCCATCTTTTATGGCTTCACGTCTATAAGTCATGGAGCGTAAATTGTAAGCTGAGGCACAGTCCCAGTGATAGGCCATAACAACTTTATCTTCACCCACAATATTTAGGTAGGTATCTTGTAAGCCGGCAAAAGCTTTTTTGCGTGAGTCTTCTCCGGCGGCAGAAGAGCGAACAGCCACAGGCACATTGTCAACTTTTGCTTCCTTACAAATGGCTGTATAAGCTTCTTTAATGGCTACTGTCACTTCTTTTGGTAATTCAACAGATAAGATGGCAGCTTGAACCAAGACTGAACGTTTGCGAAGTTGATCAATATTTTCTTGTGAGGTTGCAAAACCATCTACCACATTATTAATAAAGGTTCTAAGCTTTATTTTGGTAGATTTTGTATCTGCCTCACTCTCTTTTTTGATTAGTTTACCAAGGTTACGCACCAATTTTTGCAAAAATTCTGAGTCTCTATTTATTTCAGGGTCATTCCAATCAATTCTGCTATACTCTTTGTCCACCAAGTTGCGAACCAAAGAAGCATTTATGGAAGTTTCATCAAGCAATTTATGAAAATTGATGGCTGAAATAGCTCTAAATTGAGGAGTTCTTACGCCTTTTACCTCGTGGATTTTGGCAGTATTAAAGTTCTTACCGCCAACAATGATTTCAGCACTTTCACCAATGGCCATAATGTCTGCACCGGTAAGAATTAATTTTTCCTTTAAGGCATCAATCTTTGAGTTTGCAGTATTTTGCTTAGTCATATTTTTCCCTCCGAGAAAAAGCTATCTCGTAATTATTAGTTAGTTCAAACTGAAAATATTATTATACTTTCAGAACTATTTCTTTTTCTTCTTTTCCACCACAGTTCCGCAGTGGGGGCAGAATTTAGCATTGGCAAGAGTTAAATGCTTTTTACAAGCCTGATTTGAACAAGTTAAAGGAATATCAGTTAATTCCATAATTAACTCACCCTCAACAACAGGAACCATTTTACGTGAATTTTTGTAGTCTGCCGCTTTATAAACGTGTTTCACCATAGCATTTCTGGGGGCAAGCACAGCCTTTTCTTGTTTCATAATAGAAACATTGAAAAGCTCTTGTCCTTTTTGTACAATTTCACTTTCCTCAACATAAGTAACCCATAAGTCACCACTGGAGGGAGCTCCTATTTCGTCCTTATTGAAAGCATCAGCTAGAGGAGTTTCCGCATAGCCGGCATTTACAGCATCACTTATTTTTACTTCATAAACCATAGACTGAGAGTCAAGGCCATAACGAACTTCCACTATACCACGTTCGTCAACATTACTAATGCTATAAATGGTAAGTTGGTGTGGTTTTCCCCCATCATCGGTAAATGTCACTTCCCTGCCAAGAACTAAGCCCTCAAACCAAACATCAAGAGGTATTGCATTTGGCTCTCCAAATTTATCTTGGAATTGCATCACTTTAATAGCATCGCCGGGGTGATTTAAATATAGCACCAATTCTTCTTCAGTGGGCACTCTTTTTAAGATGTCTGCACAAGTATATTCTTCGGCAATCACATCCGCAGGGGCAAGGTAAGAGAGTGGAGTTTCCTCAGTTCTTTCCTCAATGGCTTGTTCCCATTTAGCCCCAAAAGCACTTTGATAAACCCAGTCGGCGGGAAATCCTAAAGGAAGCTTACCAAATTTGCCAAGCAATAAATTTCTAAAAGCATCATTGCAATCACGGTAGAGATAAAGACGTTCTTTTTGCAAATTATTACTATGTTTCTCATCGGGATTGGCATTTACCTTATCCAAAATCTCAAGTAATTTTGTTACACCTGTTAAACCATTTCTTTTCCAAGCGCCTGTAACAGCTAAGAAAGCCGTATTCCATGTGATTTGTGAACCGGGAGTTACATCGTGATAACGAACAATTTGTCTTGTTCCAGCCAAAAATCTCAGCATATAGGGCAAAAGATGAATATAGCCTTGCTTCATAGCTCCTTCTTGTGAAGAAGAAGTTGCTCCTCCTGGCATACAATGGCTAACTACATCGTGATCAATACCTTGGAAATAAGGGGCACAATACCTGTCGTAATAAGGCATAATTTGCTTGAGCACAAAGTTGGCATTTCTTACCATGTCTTTGTTAATTACAGTTTCAAGGCCAAGCTCTTCTTCAGCATAGGCTGCTGTGGCAAGCACGTCACCCTGACCATAACTGCGTACCGCCGCTCCAAGTCCTACGTCAACAATGTGAGCACCTGCCTTTGCCGCCGCACCAACACTTGGAACAAATAAACCATCTGTGTAATGGCGGTGATAATGTAATACAAGATTAGGCCATTTCTTTCTGATTTTTGTAACCAAATCCTTCATAAAGCGAGGAGGGCAAATACCTGCCATATCCTTTAAGCCTAAAATAATAGAATTAGCCGCTTTTTTCTCATCACAACCAAGTATGGAAGAAACCATTTGCAATGTGTCAGCCACCACGCCCAAATAATGATCTATGCTAAAGCCTTTGGAAATGGAGAGAGAAAGAGCAGGTTCAAAAATAACGTCCTTGCGATTTAAAACCACTTCGGCTAAAGGACGCATATTTCTTATATCATTTAAGAAGTCAAAACATCTGATTACATGATAATTATCACAAATCATTTCACAAGTATATTTCATTAAATTCTGAGGCTGAGGAGAATAGCCCAAAACATTGGTGGAACGCACCAAGATTTGCTTTAATGTCTTGGGAGCAAAGTTATTCCAAGCTTTTGCCTCGCTGAAAGGATAAGTCATATTGGCCATCATAGCCACATGGAAATGTGCTCCGCCACCATTTTCAAGGGAGAAGAATTGGCAATTATCCAAATATGGTCCAACTAACCTATCTTCAGCTAAACGAAAACGGTTTCCACTATTGGACTGGGTAAAGTCCCTTGTTGTTGTGTCTGTAAAGTGCAGTTTAT
This sequence comes from uncultured Mailhella sp., assembly GCA_964369905.1. Classification (GTDB taxonomy): domain Bacteria; phylum Desulfobacterota; class Desulfovibrionia; order Desulfovibrionales; family Desulfovibrionaceae; genus Taurinivorans. The sequence goes on from CAYJHF010000026.1 coordinate 3,057, forward strand.
TACTATCGCGCACATAATCGAGCAGAGCCTTGCGATCTCCCATAGGGTAAAGGCTTGGTGTTTTTCTTATGGATTTTTCAATAAAGGGGAGCACAGGATCAAAGGTGGGCATTCTCGGTGTATCAACAGTGCGATATTTACCAAGTTGCACATGAGGATTATAACCTTTGGCTGAAATCTCAACAATTAAATGGCTTAATCTTTCAGCTTCAGGCTCTAAATCATGATAATCCAAAAGTTTTGGATTTTTCTCAATAAATGTTGTGTCAAACTTTGCATTAATAAAGTCTTGATTTTCAAAAACATGGCGATAAAAAGGTATGGTGGTCTTTAAACCTGAAACCACATATTCATCAAGAGCCCTAGTCATAATACTTCTGGTTTTATCCCAACCAAGCCCATAAGCAATTAATAATGAACCCGCACTGTCATAATTTGATGGGAATTCATAACCGGCAGAAAGGTTGGAGTCTATTCTAATCCCCGGGCCACCTGGGGAAACATAGCGAGTAATCCTTGAAGCGTTTGGAGTAAAACCATTGCGAGGATCTTCACAGTTAATTCTTACTTGCAAAGCAGAAAGGTTGCCCTTAGTATTTTCCTCATTCATCTCAAGCTCAACACCAAAAGCCATGGCAATTTGAGTTTCTACCAAGTCAATGCCATAACGACATTCAGTAATTCCATGCTCAACTTGCAACCTAGTGTTGACTTCTATTAAATATGGTTCACCGTGTTCATCAACCAAGAATTCAACAGTACAAAGGGAATGATAGCCGACAGCCTTAGCTAAACGGCAAGAATATTCTTTTAGTTTTGCCCTAAGTTCAGGAGTTAATCCTTTCCAAGGTGATGGAGTTATTTCAATCAGTTTTTGGTGATTTCGCTGAACAGAACAATCACGCTCATCACAAGCGAAAACATTGCCATATTTATCAGCAATAACTTGAATTTCTATATGTCTTACTTTTTCTAAATATTTTTCCACAAAAAGACGTGGATTGCCAAAAGAAGCTTCAGCCATGGTGGAGGCTTTCACAAAAGCATCTTCTAAAGTGCTCTCATCACGGATTACAAAAATTCCACGGCCACCGCCACCACCTTCGGCCTTTAACATGGCCGGCATACCTATTTTGCGGATTAATTCTCTGGCTTCTTCAACGCTAACAGAACCCTCAGAGCCTGGAACGACAGGAATATTTTGCTCTTGTGCAATTCTTCTGGCTTCAACCTTATTACCAAGCATTTTCATGGCATCGGCATTTGCCCCAATAAAAATAATACCTGCTTCTTCACATTTACGAGGGAATGTGTCGTCTTCGGAAGCAAAGCCCCAACCCGGATGAATGGCAATTACTCCCCTTTTTTTGGCCTTACTGATAATTAAATCAATATCCAAATAGGAAGTTGGGTCAGAACCAAGAAGCATAAGCTCTTGAGCCGAAGAGGCCGCTGGTGAGGTTTTATCCACATCAGTTGCGGTGAGAATTGCTAAACCGCCAAGTCTTTCCCTGATGGATCTACAAATTCTTCTTCCGGAAATACCTCTATTTGCTACTAATATGGGTTTATCCTTAATATGTTCCAAAAGCTCTTCCATCGTTCTTTTTGCCATTATATTTGCCCTTCTTCCTTGGAGAAACTTCCTCCAAGAATTGTAATAATATTGCAGTCAGTTTGCAAAAGAAGTTCTCCTTGAGAATTTACTCCACAAACTTTACCACTCAGTGAGTTTAGCTCTAATTCTTTAGATTTATTGTATAAATCTTCCTTTACCAAGGGATGAGAAATTTTAACTTTCTCACCTTTAAAAGCCAAAAAATCATCAATAAAATCAGAATATTTATCTTCATCTTTGATGAATAATAATTCCCTATAACATAAAAATATCTCATCTACAAGACTTAGCCAGAATTGCCAAATTTTTAAGAAATCATAGTCTAATACATTGAAATTATATAAATTATTTTCTAAAAACCTATATAAAATTCCTTGATTTTGTGATTGATCTAAAAAATTATTCTTATTTTTTTCAGCATCGCAAGCATAAATTCTTTTATCTTGAATAGTTGATAAACCATGATTATTTTTTATAACATCTGCAGGCATAAAATAATCTGTACGCAAATGATTATTACAGGGTGCTTGATTAATATTAATCCCTATACCGGCCATAAGTTCGCCATTTTTTTCTTCAAGCAGTATGCCAGCTACTTTTGACCATTGTCCATTTTTGTCTTGTTGAACCATATCATTTGGCCATTTTAATTTTATGTCATAGCCAAGTTTTGTTAGAGATTTTGCCAAAAGAGCACCAATTAAAGGTGAAGCCAGATTGCTTGAAAAGGGGTAAATATTTGGTAGACTAAGAGTTGCATAAAGGTTGCCAGCCTCAGAATTCCATGTCCTGCGAAGCTGCCCTCTCCCCTCTATTTGATTGCGACAAATTATAGATGAAAAAGGTGGAAAGCATTTTCTTTTGGCCAAAAAATGTGCCAAGTCAAGGGCTGAACTTGCTGTGTCTGCAATATAATGGGGACTTGAATTTAATGTTTCAAGGGAAAAATGTTTAGAAAAAACATAGTTTTTTAAGCTTGACTTTATACTATACCTAAATTCATTCGGTAAAACGGAAAATAAGTTAAGCAAATCTTCCTTAGGTTCTTCTAAAAAACCTACTTCACTGATTTTTAGTAAATAAAGGTTTGAATTCATAGGATTTTAGCCTTATATATTTTTACTGAAAACTTTATTTATTAATTTTCAAAGTAAGAGCGTGCTTGTTTTATTCCACAGCCTTTTTTTCTTTCACAATATAATCTCTAATGGCAAAATCTTTTATTAAACCTATATTTTCTTGAAATTGTTTCTCTTTTGCTCGCATAACAATGTGTACAAAATACCAATTTCCCTTCTCATCTGTTTCTACTATTTTTTTGGTTCTAAAGCCGCCGCCTTCAAGTTTTTGACGCAAATTATCAGCCTGCTCTTCACGCCGAAAAGCCGCCACACGCACATCATAATCAAAGACTTGATCTATAGAGGCTATTTGATTTGTTTCACCTTGAGGCTGAGCCTTTGGAATTGCAAGACTTTCCTGAGCGACTTCAGAAGAAATTTGTTCTTGCTCAGGTTCTATTTCTTCAACTTCAGTTTCAGGGTTACTTTCTGCCTTTAATGTAGTCAGAAATTTTAATTCTTCTTTGGGCAATATTTGATCTATATTTTCTGGCTGTTCACCATTTTCGGCATTTTCAGAAACAGTACTTTGTGTTTGAGGGTTAAATTTTTCTGGTTCTGCCATAATTGGCTCAGAAATCATGCCCTTACCTAGGATAAAGCCAAATAAAAATACAAAAGCCAATGTAATTGCTAAGGTTACAAAAACAGTCATACAGAGGGAAGGGCTTAAGGTGATTTGGTAAGCTCCATAATTTTTTTGCTTGGAATTTCCTATACCTTCTTGCTCTGCTGTGAAAACTTCTTTCTTAACCTTAGTTTTTTTTTCTGTTTTTACTTGCGATTCTGAGTTTAGTTTAACCTTATCGTTTTGTGAAGCTTCCTCAGGGTTTGCTTTACGCGACTTTACAAAACCGGACTCCATTTCCTTGGCCTTATTATAGGCAGAAGAGTTGGTAAACTCATTATTTTTTTTGTCTTTATTTAAAAATTTGTTTTCTGCCATTGTAATTATCCACTCTTATTCAACGCGTTAGTTTATTACAAGTAATTCATTGCTACATGGAATCAGGAGCACTAACTCCAAGCAATTCTAAACCATTTGCTAAAACACCAGCCACAGCTTCAAGCATAGCTAATCTAGCCCTGATTAAGCTTTCTTCGCCGCCAAGCACAGGAACATTAGCATAATAACTGTGTAGTTTTCCGGCTAAATTCATCAAATAAAAGCTAATAATGTGGACAGCTTTAGATTTTGCCGCATCTAAAACAGCATCTTCAAAATGCAAAACTTGACGAATAAGACTAAGGTCTTCTGTGGAGCTTAGCATGGTTAAATCCTGAGCTAAACTGCTTTGTTCCACACATATTCCTTTATTTTTTGCTCTTTCCAGTAATGTTTTTATTCTGGCATGAGCATATTGAACATAATATACTGGATTTTCTAAGTTTCTTTGTTTCACAAGCTCAAGATCAAAATCAAGGGCTTGATCGCTTTTTCTGGAGAGAAACATAAATCTGGCAGCATCAACTCCAACCTCATCTATTACTTCCCTTAGTGTGTCAAACTCGCCGGAGCGAGTGGACATTGCCACAGGTTCGCCACCCCTAAGTAAATTTACCAATTGAATTAAAATTGCAGCAAAATCTTCTTTAGAGTTTTTGCCCAAATTATCAATGGCCGCTCTAATTCTTGGAATATAACCATGGTGATCTGCACCCACTATGTCAATAATCACATCAAATCCACGCTCAATTTTATTGGCATGATAAGCTATATCAGATGCAAAATATGTCAAAAAGCCATCACTTTTACGCAAAACTCTGTCTTTGTCATCACCAAAATCCGTCGTTCTAAACCAAAGAGCATTATCTTTGTGATAAGCAACTCCACTTTCAAGCAATTTATTTAAAGTTCGCTCAACCGTATTGTCATTTACCAGACTAGCCTCAGAAAACCAAACCTTATGCTCAACTCCAAAATCCAACAAGTCTTGCTTAATACCGGCCATAATATTATTCATGGCAAACTCATAGCAAAAATCCTCAGGATCTGCCATTTGTGGCAAATCAGGGTATTGCTCCAAGGCCTGCTTTGCAATGTCAATAATATATTCACCCTTATAATAGTCTTCGGGAAACTCAAAAGGAATATTACAAAGCTCTTTAACCCTTAGCCAAGTGGACAAACCAAGTAGGCGCATTTGCCTGCCTGCATCGTTTATATAATACTCCGGTGTTACGTCAAAACCAGCAAAACGCAAAATTCTAGTTACACTATCACCAACAGCAGCCCCACGTCCATGGCCTATATGCAGAGGGCCTGTTGGATTAGCCGAAACAAATTCCACATTTACTTTGCGATTATTTCCTAAGCTTGCTGAACCAAATGCTTTGCCCTGTTCTTTTATATAAGAAATTTGTTCCTGCCAAAAGCTATTTTGAAATGTTACATTGATAAAACCCGGTCCGGCAATTTCTACCCTGCTGAAAATTGAGTTTTTTTGTAACTCTGCACAAAACTCTGTAGCCAGCTCTCTTGGATTTTTTTGGCAAACTTTTGCCAAAATCATGGCTATATTTGTTGCTAAGTCACCAAATTTTTCATCTTTTGGTAACTCAATTACAATTTTATCATTCCATGCCAAATCTTTTGTTTCTAAAATTTCTTGTAAGGCAGCTTTAAATAATACAATATCACGCATAAATTTTAAACCTTTATTTTTCAATGTAATATAATTCAGCAAATTCTACCTGAAATCACACAGATAGGCAAATAAAAAATATATAATTATTTCAATATATAATCAAAAAATTTATTATAATCATCGTAAAAAAGAATTCTTGTATATTATTAAATTATTTGATATAATATTTTTACGTTGGTTTTATCCAAGGCTTTTTACTAGTACGTTTGTTTATTTGGCCATTTTAGCCATATTTACCTTTATGTTAATGCTTGAATACAAAAGCACTGCGAGGTTATTATGCCTTTTTTATATGTTCCGTTTAAATTTAGCGCTTTACCAAAGGTTCGCTGCGCCTTTCAAATACGTTCACAAATTTCCTATATTTGTGAGAGTGCGCACAAGGCTAAGTCTAAGAACTATGGAGATTACTCAATTGCTTTGGCAGCCGAGCAAGATTTAGACGGCAATATTTCATATATGGTTAATGACATTGAGGAGAGAGTGCTTGCCAACAGGCAAACCATGCAAGAAGTGCTTGGTTTTAATCATTTTGCAGAAATCCATCAAGTTCACACCGATGAAGTTATTTTTAATCCAGCTCATTCTAGCCTTGAAAACTCAGTCTTGAAAAAAGCCGATGGGCTGGCTTGTAATCAGAAAAATTTTGCCCTCATGGTAAAGTCGGCCGATTGCCAATCCATTTTAATTGCCCATAAGGGCGGTGAACATATTATGGCTATTCATGTGGGTTGGAGAGGTAATAAAATATATTTTCCCAGAAATTCCATTGACAAATTTTGCGAATTTTACAGGCTTGCTCCTGCTGATTTATATGCTGTGCGTGGACCAAGCTTAGGCCCAAATATGGCTGAATTCACCGATTTTGAAAAGGATTGGAGTAATGAGTTTAAAATTTGGTATAATCATGAAACCAAGTGCATGGATTTATGGAGTTTGACTAAGTATCAGCTTGTTAGTGCCGGCTTAAAGCCAAAAAATATTTTCTCCATAGATTTATGCACAGCAACCATGCACGAAACTTTTTTTTCTTACCGCCAAAATAAAAGCTGTGGACGTTTGGCAAACCTAATATGGATTTCAGAATAAATTATTTTGTGGAAGATAATACCTTTAACAATTCAATTTACTGCGTACAGTAATTTTATTTTACAAATAAATTTGCCTATCTGTCACCGCATTTAATAAATTCATAGAATGGCTTATGACAATTAGTCCCATGTTTCTGTTTTTTACCTCTTGCAAAATAAAATGCCATAGCTGTTTTTGGGTAATTAAATCTAGCATGGAGGTTATTTCATCGGCTATTAAATATTTGGTTTTATCTCCAAGTGCTCTGGCAATGCAAAACCTTTGCAATTCGCCCCCTGAAAGTTCTGCACAATAGCGATTTAGCCATTGATTTTTTAATCCGAGCCCATGTATGATTTCAGGGGAAATCTCCCCAGCATCACTGAGAACTTTTTTCATTTTTAACTTTGGGTTAACTGCAAGCTCGGCATGTTGCCAAATCAACTGCACAGGGCAATAACCCTGCTTAGGTAAGGCCTTACCCTCAAGTAATACTTCCCCACTTTGTGGCTTTTCATAACCTGCCAAAATTTTAGCTAAGGTGGTTTTACCATGGCCACTTGGAGCCACTAGGCCAATTTTTTCTCCAGCTACAATTTTAAAAGAAAAATCACTCAATATTTTCTTAGAGTTATTGGTATAAGTAAATGTTATATTTTTGGCCTCTAAAGTCATACTAAAACTCGTATTTATAATTTTGTGGCAGAGCTTTAAACAATTCCTTGGTATAAGGATTTTTTATTTGACTATACACATCACTATTTTTATTTTGCAAGCACTCTAAAATCATCCCATCATTAAAAATAAGCAAACGGTCTGCAAATTCTAGTGCTAATTCCAAGTCATGGGTAATTAATAAAATCCCTTTACCATTATTGGCCAATTCCCGTAGATGTTGCATAACGTCTTTAGCTGTTGTGCTATGTATTCCCGGCGTTGGTTCATCAGCAATAATTAACTTTGGGTTATTGATTAAAGCTGTACAAATCAATACACGCCTAACCATTCCGCCTGACAATTCAAAGGGATATTTATTTTTAATTTCTAAATCTAAGCCATATATTTTAAACAATGAATTTAAATGTTTTTGCTTCTCAAGGTTATTGTGTTCGCCTAGGATTTGCTTTTCAATCTTCATAAGGGGGTTTAAAAATGATATACTTTGAGGAATTAAGGCCATTTCATGCCCTCTAAGCTTGCCTTTAAGTGTGGCATCAAGTTCTTGTTCTTCAAAGTATATTTTTCCATTTTGATAGCTATTTTGAGGCAATATACCTAGCAGACTATGTGCCAAAAGGCTTTTTCCTGAACCACTTGATCCCACAATAGCCAACATTTCACCTAGCTCAAGCTCAAAACTAAGTTGTTTAATCAAATGAAGTTCACTGTAAAAATTTTTTTCGCAATGACTGATAAAAACATTTAGATTTTGCACTTGTAATAATTTTGGCATGGTATTTCCCTAACTATAAATACTTTGGCTTTTGTAATGTTCTTTAATTTTATGTCCCATATAGTCAAAAATAAGCACAGAAAAAATTAACAATAGCCCCGGAAATAAAGTTAACCACCACTGCCCCGTGCTAAGATATTTCATACTGTCTGACAAAATAATCCCTATGGCAGGTTGCTCAGGAGGTAAACCAAAACCTAAAAAGGTAACCGCCGCTTCATGTAAAATGGCATGGGGAAATAATAAAACAGTGCCCACTAAAAATTGGGGAAATACAGCAGGAATAATATGTTTAACAAATACTTTAAATTTACTAAGCCCAAGCTTTGTTGCCGTCCTAACATATATACTATCCTTTACCGAAAGAATTTCAGCCCTTATAATTCTAGATAAAAGCATCCAATGACTAAGTCCAATGCCAAGCACCAAGCCTAAAAAACCTTTGCCAAGGGCAAAAGAAATTAATATCAGTAATAATATATGAGGAATACCTAAAAATAAATCAATTAACCAAGTAATAAAATCATCACAATATTTCCCCCCAAGAACAGATAAGCTCCCAAGGAGTAAAGCTATAAATGCACTTATAAAGGCTGTCAGCAAGCCAATGCTAATGCTAAGGGAAATACCTGCCATACTTCTAAAAAACATATCCCTCCCCATCTGGTCAGTTCCAAAAAAATGTAAACTTGAGGGGGGCAGGTTAATTTGTGAAAAATTGGTTTGTCTTGCCACATCAGTAAAAAAATAACCAATTACCATAAAAGCAAGGATTATAAATGGCAAACAAAGCATTATAAAATATGTTCCCCTACGTTTACGGCAGGTACTCATATTACTTCCAACATATATACTCATTTTAAATCCCAACTAATTCTTGGATCAGCATAAGTGTATAGTAAATTAGCCATAAGATTGCCAAGAAATACAATGGCTGTTGTTATAACGGTGATGGCCATTAGAAGAGATAAATCCGCACTAAGACCGGCAGAAACAGCAGCCTGTCCAAGTCCTGGATAGGAAAATACTTGTTCAATTAAAATAGAAGCGCCCAAAATTTCGGCCATAGATCCAAATTGTAAAGTAATGCAGGGCAAAATAAGATTTCTAAGGGCATGGTTTTTTACAATATAAGCTAAACTTTGTCCTCTAGCCTTAGCAAAGAGCACATAATCACTTTGCATAATTTCTAAGGTTTTTTCTTTGCTGTGTAAAGCCATGGACGGTATACCCACAATACTAAGACAAAGGGAAGGTAAAATGGCATGATAAATTTTATGCCAAATTGTAATTTCTGAACTCTCAAGTCCAATTGGAGCTGAAAAACCAATGGGAAATATATTTAACCACACAGAAAACCACATTAAAAATAGTAAACCAAGCCAAAAAGCAGGAATGGAAGCCAGCACCAAACAAGATTTTGTGATAATTGTGCTAAAAATTGAATTTCTTTTAACTCCTGCAAATACACCCAAGGTAAAACCCAAGACTCCGGAAAAAAGCCAAGCAAATCCGGTAATAAAAACGGAGTTTACCAATTTTTCCCAAATTACGTCTGAAACCTCACGCCTATAAATTAGAGAAACCCCCATATCCCCTTGTAAAAAACCGCTTAACCAATGAGTATAGCGTTCAAAAAGAGAGGTATGAAGCCCCCAATAATGCTCAAGGTTGGAAATTTGCTCTGCACTCATGGAACCAAATGCCGCTTGGCTAAAATTACTATATAGGGGATTTATTGGTGAAACACTGAGCAATAAAAAAGCCACCAAGCTAACCCCAAGGAGCAAGCTTAGAAGTTTGATAACTTGTTTTAAAGCAAATTTCATTTTATTACTAAGCATTATAACAACTTTATTTTATGAAAATAATTTATTAATTTTTGCAAAATCCATATTAATTATTTTGCCCAAGTCCACTGTACAACATTGTCCACAAAGGCCCAACCATGACCATGGGGATGAATTTTTTGCCTTGGAATTTCCAGCTCTTCTCGCACCCAATAAAGGTGATTTACATTTAAAATCCAAAGCCAAGGCAAGTCTTGATTAATTACTTCTTGGGCTTTTTTCCAATAAAACAATGAACTTGCCAAATCATCTTCTGCCAAAGCCAAATCCATATTTTCATCAACTTTTGCACTGGCATAAGGAGAATAGCGGGCAAAATCCTTATTGGGGGCTGTGTGGTAAATATTATACATTTCCATGGGAGAATGTGTGCCCCAACCCCAAACCAAGGGTTGAGAATGGGCTCTTGCATAAGCAGTATTCCAGTCCACACCTTCAAAGGAACTTTTTATTCCAAGTTTTATAAACTGGTTGGACAATTCAGCCGCCATGGACTGCCTTAAAGAATTACCAATGGGATAAAGTATATTTAATTCTGCCCTAATTCCGTTTTTTTCTCTAATTCCATTGGCACTTAATTGCCAGCCACCCTCTTCAAGTAAGGCCACTGCCTTTGCAAAATCATAATTTACCTCAGCACTTGTATTATACCAAGGCATTTTATCTGCCACAGTATAGGCAATTGTGGCATGACCGTAAAGCACTTTATCAATAATCGCCTGCCTGTCAATTCCAAAGTTTAGAGCTTTGCGAACTAAAAGCTCAGCTGTAAAATCATTACCAAGTCCATTATTATGGGGAACTGTGGGCAAATTTATACCTCGATTATCCACACTTTCAACACTAAGGAGTTTGTAGCCCTCTATTTGTTCTTGGCTGTAAATAGGAGAGGTATAGCTTGCATCAACCTTTTTGGCCATAACTGCCGCAAAAGCTGCATCTTCTTCCATAAATAAGACTATTAGTCTAGGAATTTTTGCTCTCTCCCCATAATAGTTTGGGTTCGCCTCTAAAATAATTTGTTGACCCTTATTCCATTGAGCTAGTAAATAAGGTCCTGAACCAATAGGTTTTTGTCCATAATCTTCATTATAGAAATCCTTTGGTATAATTCCAATGTGCGCCATGGTATAAGGCCAAGGAGAAAAAGGTTTTAACATTTGCAGATAAACTGTGTTTTCGTCCTCGGCATAAGCCTTTTCAAACATAGTTAAATCATTCACTAAACTTTGTTTTTTAACCAAATTATAGGTAAAAGCAACATCTTCTGCACTTAGCTTTGTTCCATTACTAAAATAAACATCGTCTCGTATATCAATACGCCACAATAATTTTTCGGCATCATAATCCATACTTACAGCTAAATCAAAACCAATGGACAAATCTTCCTTGGTAATGGTTAAGGTGCTTTGGATTAATGGGCTATGCACGTGCTCACCTGAGCCCCACCCAAGGGAAGGATCAAAGCCTGATTGTGGTTCTGAGCTTGTTCCCATTACAACAATCACTTGTTCTTTTGAGGTATTATTGCTTTGATTTTGACAAGCCAGTAAACCAAAGACACATAAAAATGTGCAAAATAGTTTAATTACTTTCTTCATCATATTCTACCTTACAAAAATGTAATTCATTGGGTTTAGCTGTGGGGAAAATTTGTTGCATAAAGCTAATGGGCGAAATATAACCATCTTCCCAAGAAAGTTCCAATAAAATTTCTGTTTCATTTTTTACCTGCTCAAAACAAGTCAGAACCTTACGAATATTTCTTGTTTTTAGCACATTTTTCTTGTTTAGCTTGGAATATTCCACATAATCCTTTTGCATAAATTCCTTGAGAGTTTCTATAACTTCATTAACATCTAATTTGCTGTGAGAAAATAAAAATCTTTCCTTGCTCGCATTGGCAATATTGCCACTCAGGGGCAATAATTCAACCTTGGTTAGTTCAAGTCCTTTTAGCATTTGAGGAGCTAAGGCCTCAAAAACCTCCTTAGGAGTTTTTAAACTGCGCAAAGTAATGGCAAACCATTCGGCCTCACTTTCAATGCCAACCCCCAAAGCCATTCCAAATGTAAGCAAGGGTAAGGGGTGAAAACCTTGAGAAAAAGCCAAAGGCAAATTAGCCCTGCGCATGGCTCTATCCAAAAAAGCCTGCAATTCCAATTGACTTAAAAAAGCTGCTTGCCCCACTTTCCTATGCCATATTCGATAGCGCACCACTTTTTGCACCAAATTTTGATCTATTTGCGGAACTTTGGCCTTTTGATTTTGTGGCGGTGGGGGGGGAATATAACCAAACTCTTCTTGATCTCTATAATCTTGATTTAGCTTAGTAGTTAAAGGTTCAGCATACTTTTTGGTTTGTAATAAAGACTTTCCTGCCTTTGTGTCACACGCTCCACATTGCCTGCAAACACTATAGCGACAGTCAGCAGTAATTTTCTCCTGAAAAGCCCTCTGTCTTTCCTTGATTAAAAATTCCTTGCTCAAGCCTGCTTCTAAATGATCCCAAGGCAAAACAGCTTCAATTTCTCTTGCGCCTGTCCATTTATCAAAATCTATATTTAGCTCTTGGGCGGCTTTAAACCAAGGATCAAGACTAAAACCATCAATCCATGTGGAAAAAATTCCGCCATATTGAAAAGCCTTTTCCAGTAAGGGGGCAAGCTCTCTTCCACCCCTTGAAATAATCCCTTCCAAATAGCTCATATTAACTTCATGCCAACGCATCATCAAGGATTTATGCTGTTTAAACTGATCTTTGAGGTAAAAAATTCTTTTTTGCATTTCCTCTTTGGAAATTTGTGCTTCCCATTGAAAAGGGGTGTGACTCTTGGGCACAAAGGGTGAAATGGCCGCAGTTACTGCAATTCTTGGGCCTTCAAAATAACCTTTCTCATTTTGCACTCGGCAACAATCTCTAACTTTTTTACAAAGCTCAACTATGGCATCAAGATCTGCATAGCTTTCTGTGGGCAAGCCAATCATAAAATAAAGTTTAACTTGCTGCCAACCATAACCCACCAGTTGGCGTACGTGATGCAAAAGGGCTTCTTCATCAATTCCCTTATTAATCACGTCCCTAAGCCTTTGACTGCCTGCTTCAGGGGCTAATGTTGCGCCTGTGCGTCTAATATTGGACATGGCCTGCATAATTTCGCCGTCCACAGAGCCAACCCGTAAAGATGGTAAAGAAATTGAAACTTGATTTTTCGCACATTTTTGTGCCGCTTCTAAAAATAATTTTTTTAGCACAGAAAAATCACCGCAAGACAAAGCTAAAAATGAAATATCATCAAAACCTGTTTCCTTGAGGCAATCATCTAAAATATTTTGTAATTCCTCAGCATTTCTTTCTCTGGAAGGGCGCAAAGTCATTCCGGCTTGACAAAAACGACAGCTTCTGGTGCAACCTCTTGCAATTTCTAAGGATAAACGATTGTGCACAGCCCCGAAAGGAACAACTTGGCTAAGGGGATAGCGAGCATCTTTTAAGTCAGGAACGGCCTGACGATAGACCTTGGTATAATCAGAAAATTTTGCCTTAAGTGAACCATCTTCTTGCAGTTCAAAAAGTGAAGGCACATAAATTCCATCAATAAACCTAGCTTCTTGTAAAAACTTAGTCTTACTCCATTTCTCAGCCCTAGCCTTTTGCAAAAGTATAGCAATTTCCGGCATCATGGCTTCACCCTCACCAAGAGCCATCAAATCCACAAAAGGAGCAAGAGGTTCAGAACAAATGGTGCAACCACCACCTGCTAAAATAATAGGGTAATCAAATAAGCTATCCCCTCTTTGCTCTTGCCATAAAGGAATATTTGCTAAATCAAGCATATATAAAACATTGGTAAAAGCCAGCTCAGTTGTTATACTAAAGCCAAGTAAATGGGTTTTAGCAAGGGCTGTGTCGCTCTCCAAAGTAGCAAGTTCCACTTGATGTTCTTTTAAAATCTTGGCCGCATCTCGGCAAGGAGTAAAAACCCGCTCAGCCAAAACATTTGGCATGGAATTATAAAGGGAGTAAATGATTTTTTGGCCTAAATAAGACATTCCAACTTCATACATATCCGGAAAAGCTAAGGCGCAATGCAAGTACTTTTCTATATCAAGCTGTTTTTTATCTATTGTAACAGCATTCTCTTCAATACCCAAATAACGACTGGGCTTAGGCAATAAGGCCAAGATTTCACGCATATTTAAACCTGTGCATAAGATTTTTTTCTTGGGGATAAATTTTGGGTAACATCTTATAAAGATTAAGCTTAGTTTCACTGCGTTCATCATAAGCTAGCCCACATTAAAAACACAACTTTGTGTTTTTCGGTAAAGGCGCGTTGCCTCCAAGTGCCACCTTGTGAACGCCACAGCGAATGTGGCTTACTTTACAGCGCGCAAAGCCGGCGCTTGAGCTTTCCCAAACCCCTTTTCAAAAGACTTTAACCCAAGCTTAGAAAAAAAATTGGAATTTTCTAGGCTTGGGTCTTTATAGTTTGTAATTATACTGAAGTAATTTTTTGAATTTTTATAAGATTATTCCACTTGGATTTGGATCTAACCCATCAGATTTCAAAGTAATATTACTTACTGTTTCTAAATATTTATCAATCAATTCTTGGGGCAACCTGGAGTAGTTATAAAGAAAGTGACATTCAGAAACTTTTCCACTAAAATTTTGTTCAAAAGGATAGCCATAAGGCAAAATCATCAATTGCATTCCACCTTGTTGGCTTGGAACAGTTTGTATAATAGCAACATCTTCCAATTGCTTTTCTTCAGCATTATATTTTCCGACAGTAAGCTCACCTGTAACCAATTTAATCAAACGAATATCATAAGCCATGAAAATCTCCTTAAATTTCAGTAAATCTACTAAAATAGTTAAAATGTAACGTAAACAATACAATGCTATTTTCAAGTTGTAAAGCAAATCATTTAAGGAAAATTTTACTGATTATCAAACCAAACAGCCAATGCGGAAATAATTACTGTAAGGACTAAAAAACCATAGATTTTAAAATATTTCATTGGCCTCTCCTAGTGGAGAGCTCTGCATAATTAGTTCACGCTGAAAAAACAATTTTTGTGTTTTTCAGCATCGACTAATTATTTATTTTGCAAAGTTCTTAATAAAAAATTAATATTCGTGAAAAAATTAGAATTCTCTGAGCAAAATCTCCATAAAACCCTATTCGTGGTTTGCGCAAAGTTTTCTACCAGCATAGCAAAATACAATATATTTATCGGCTATTTTATTATTTTTCTTTAGCAAGCGCCATCAACCATTTTTTAAAACAGCCAGTATGGATAAAATAAAGGCGGCCAACAAAATACCATAGCGACGCAAAAATTCAGGTATTTTCATTCTATCCCCCAGTTTAAAATATATTCTTTTTATATAATTGCCTAAAATAATATATTTAATATAAAAAAACAACACTTGATTATTTTATAAAATTAA
>CAYJHF010000027.1:0-18163 GCA_964369905.1 uncultured Mailhella sp.
TCACTTGTGGCGTCCACAACGTGGCACTTGGAGGCAACGTGCCTTTATGAAAAAGCCAAAAATTGACTTTTTCAGCGTGAACTACTTTAGAGCATCTTTAAAACATTTCAATCAAGAAAGGTTATACACTCATCATTCAAGCATAGCGAGATTGATGAGCAAAAAGCACGAATAAAGTAAGTTTGAAATCATTTTCAGTGTTTTTTAACGTGTGCTTGATTAGCTCACATTAAAATTACCAGCTTCCACCGCCACCGCCGCCACCGCCGCCGCCGGAAGAGCTTCTGCCTCCACCTCCGCCAGAGCTTCCTCCACCTGAAGAGGAACTACTGTTTGCACTGTCAATTTGAGATTTGGTTTTGGCTATTAATGAACTTACATTTGTGGCTACTGTTAGGCTTGCCATTAAAGCAGTAGAATATTTTTTGGAGTAAGTTTTTGTGGTATAAAGTGGACTTTCTGTTGGTGTTTGCACAAGTTGAAGTTTATCAATCCATTCGGTAGAAAGATTAAAAACGTAGGCGTATGGTAAAATATCAAAAAAATACTCAGGTTTATCATTAATTAGAGAGTTTAGTTTGTCTGCTTCTGAAATTTCTATGAATTTTTTAAAACCTTTGATTTCACCCAATAATTTTTGACATTTTTTTGTTCTCCCAAAATCAGTTGAAGCTAATAATGCCATTGAGATTGAGCAAAGTATGGCCACAATGCCTACAGTAATACTATTATATAGTTCAGATGAAATTACAATGGGAATATAAAGGCAAAAAATAATAATTGGCGATAAAATTGAAATGCCAATTTTAAACCTTATTCCTTTAGCTGTTTGATTTAGGCGCTTTGTTCGGCAAATAATAAAGATTAGTAATGAAATAATACCTAAAAAACCACTTATGGGAACGGCGGTTTGAAGTCCACTATAATCCCCAAAACCTAAGATAAAATAAGGGTAAAAGCAGAGCAAGATATAAATCATATAAATTAGCCATCTAGTTGAAATAAACATTTTTTCTTTTTTATAATCACTCTTTAATGCTTTAACTGATTTCTCAAGTGCCGCATAAAACTTTCCGGCTTGTAGATTAATATTTAACACAGAATTTTCTGCAAAGATTTCATTAAAAAATACTTTTTCATGGTTTTTAGCATTTTCATCTAAGTTTTTAATTTTACATACTTCAATTTGTTTATTGTTAATTGATTCAATGGATAAATTTCCTGTATGGGCAAAGTAAATAAGCAGGGAAGAAAAATCTTTTACTGAGGTGTCTCCATTCATAATATAGGCAGTTTCTACGGGGTTTAGATTTCTTGGCGGGTAAAATGAAATAGGTTCCGGAACCTTACTTGTTTTAAGCGTAAACCACCAATGTAGACAAGTTAATAAGGTTAGTACAAGGCTCGAAACTATGGTAAAGATTGCCCATGGTGTTAAGTCTTGAAATGAGTTGGTAAAATATCCATCAGGTAGGGGGATAAATAAGGTTATTCCTTCAAATTCATCTAAAATATCCGTATTTTCAATTATTATTGTGTTGCCGTCTATTTTATAACTTGTTTTATTTACATTACTTAAATATTTTCCACTCGTAATTTCAAGATCATTAGAATTAAAATCCTTTGGCAAAGTAATGGTTATTTTTGCATTTTCAATAGCAGATGGCCATTGGTGGGGTATAACATTGTGATAAACTAAATCAAAATCAGTAAGTTCATCATCGTTATATTGATAATTGTAGGATAATTTATAAGTGTGTCTTCCTTCAACATAGGTATTTGCATCACCGATTTGGAAGTAATATTCATTATTATCTTTTCCAAAAGCATATTTATAGGTTAAAACCTGTGGATTTGTAAGTGTGGCATTAAAATAAACAAAAACATCTTTTAAGTCCTCACCTAAAATAAATGTGCCATTTTTAGGAATATAGCGAAAAATACCGCGACGAGGCTCTGTATAATTTACTGTGATTTCTTCAGTAATTTCAAAAGTGCGATCTTCTTTTATGTTAATGTAAACATTAAAACTTTCAGTTGTATAATACTCAGCATAGGCTTGTATAGGGAAAAAAATTATATGTAAAAAAAGCAATACTTTGAAAATGAAATTGAGCTGAAACATTTTTTTCTCGAAATAATTTTCTGTTGTTTTAAATAAAGCAAAGAAAATTCTAATTAGTTCACGCTGAAAAACACAATTTTTGTGTTTTTCAGAAAGGCACGTTGCCTCCAAGTGCCACGTTGTGGACGCCACAAGTGAATTGTGGCTCACTTTACGGCACGCAAAGCTGACGCATTTGCTTACAGCTTTGATTAGCCCCTGCTGAAAATTCTTTTTTTTGCACCAAACTTTTACAAGTAAATCGCACGTTCCGTGCTTATTTCTTGCAAAAGTTTTAGCCTTATTTTAATAAAAAACTTTTTACTTATATATAGTTATCACATTTTTCAGCATTGGCTAATTATTAAAATCTACTTTTACATTATCCCTAATGGCTACATCGTCCAATTCAAAAAAATCTTCTTTGATAAAACCAAATTTTCCGGCAATTAAGTTATTTGGAAATACTTCAATTTTATTGTTAAACACTTTGACAGAGCCATTATAATAATTTCTGGACATGGCAATTTCATCTTCAGTTTGGGATAGCTCATCTTGAAGATTTAGAAAGTTTGTATTTGCTTTGAGATCAGGATAAGCTTCTGAAATGGCAAACAGTGATTTAAGGGTTGAGCTTAGCATATTTTCACTTTGAATTTTCTCATCAATAGCCTTGGCTTGCATGGCTACATTTCTAGCTTGAACCACTTTTTCAAGGGTAGTTTCTTCGTGCTTGGCGTAAGCCTTTACTGTTTCAACCAAGTTTGGGATAAGGTCGTATTTCTTTTTTAGTTGCACGTCCATACCTGAAAAAGCTTCTTTTACTTGGTTTCTAAGCTTAATTAAAGAGTTATAGATAATAATCAAATAAAAAATGAATAAAGTCAAAATGGCTAACACAACAAAAAAAGCTATCATAAAAACTCCAAAAATTATTCAATACAAATTAGCTCAAAATCAGTTCCTGTGATTGAAACTGCCTTTTGCTCTGTTATTTCAAAGACATTTTCTATGCCAACCATACCAATTCCTTTAAAACCCATCTTTGGCTCAAGGGCAATAAGCATACCCACTTCAAGTGGTTCTAATATCTTATTGGCAATGGGTGGAAACTCATCAAGAGATAATCCAATACCGTGACCTAAAAATTTAACTTGATTGCCGCCAGTTCCCATATAATTTTCTGCCATATTTGCTCGTTTAGCAATTTCAAGAGATTTTTGCCAAATTTCTTCGGGAATTGCCCCTGCAACTAAACATTCAGCAGATTTATTTTGAATTTCCACACAAACATCATAGGCTTTTTTTATAAGATCAGGAACACTATTTTTTGAACCAGCCCAATAGGACTGCGTTTTATCTGTAATATAACCTTCGTGGGAATAGCCTAAATCCACTAGTAGGGGAGTGTGCATTTCCCATTTTGTATTGTGCCCAAGATAGGGCGTAGCAGGGTGTCCACCAATAGATCCTGATGGACTGTCACGCGGCACAGGATAGTTTGAATTATCACCAACCCCCAATTGTCCTAAAACATTTTCACCACCTAAGGCTGTATTTCTAACAAGTCCGGCATGGCCACGCTTTAAAAATTCTTCAAAGGTTTGAATTGCAATTTCCCTTTCTGTCATAAAAGGACGTATTTTTTGAGCCAAAGCTTCATAGCTTTCAAGATGTCTTTGCCCGGCAATACGCATTTTTATAAGCTCATATTCAGTTTTTACAGCCCTTGCCCTATTAATAAAACTACTTACATCAATAAATTCTACATCTTTTATTTTAGATTTCAGATTATTGGCCATACTCCATGTTATACCGCCCATTTCAACACCAATGACTTGGCCAAGGGAAGTTCCAAAATCAGCAAGAATATTGCTTAGCTCAGCATAAGATCTAAAAGGAGCTATTTTTGAGAGTGAAGTTTCAAGCTTTGCACGTTCAATGCCTTTGCGCAAAAGTAAAATAGCTTCTCCTTCTGCGGGAATATAGAGCAGGCCGTTAGCAAATACACCGGTTAAGTAATATATATTTAAGGAAGAAAAAACCAGTATTCCATTGGCTTGTGGATTTTTTTTAAAAAATAAATTTTTTAGCTTTGTATGGCGTAAATTGGTTTCTGCAAGGCTTAGTTTTTCTATGGCTTCAAACACAAAATCCTCCAAAGGGCAAAAGATTAATACTATTTTTTAAAGCAAAGCTTTAAGTTCTATAGTCTGCATTACAGGACACATAGGCATGGGATAAATCAGAGGTTTTCAGCTTTGCTTTACCATTACCTTCTTGCAAAATTAATTTAAGATCAATATCCCTTTGCTCAAAAGGCTTGAGAAATACTGCGTCAATATCAATATTGGCAGGTTCGCCATTATTAAAAATTTCAATTCCACAAAGGATTACTTGTAATTTATTGGGATCAAATTGTACATTTGCCCTACCGGCGGCGGCAACTATGCGCCCCCAATTTGGATCTTTTCCGTAAATAGCTGTTTTAACAAGCTGTGAATGGCCAACTGTTCTGGCTATTGCGTCTGCGTCTTGATTGTCCTTAGCCCCATTAACACTAATATGCAGTACTTTTGTAGAACCTTCACCATCTTTAACCAATAAATAAGCTAATTCTTCCAAAATATGTCGTAAGTGCTTTTTTAATTCTATTAATGGAACATGAATGTTTGACTTTCCATTGGCTAAGCCAAATACTGTGTCATTGGTTGAAGTGTCACCGTCAACGCTAATGCGATTGAAACTTTTTTCAGCAGCATAACGTAAAGCCTCTTGCCACTCTCCTTGCTCAACCTTAGCGTCTGTAATAATTGCACTGAGCATAGTGGCCATATTAGGGCAAATCATTCCCGCACCTTTGGCAATGGCGGCAAATCTAACTTCTTTTCCCTCAAGAGCTATGGTTTTAGAATAAAACTTGGGAAAAGCATCAGTGGTCATAATGGCCTTAGCTACATCTTCTAAGCTTGCATTACCCAAAGACTTTTGTAAATTTGGAATGGCATTTTTCCATTTTTGCATTTCAAAATGCGCTCCAATAACTCCGGTTGAAGCTGGCAAAATAGATTTTTTAGGTAAATTGAAGGCTTCTTCAATCATATTTTGGGTTTCAAGGCAAGCTTGCATACCCTTTTCACCGGTGCAAGCATTGGCCTGCCCTGAATTTATCAAAATAGCTTTAATTTCTGAACTATTTTTTAAGTTGTCTTGGGCGGCCAACACAGGGGCTGCTTTAAATAAGTTTGTGGTAAAAACAGCGGCGGCAGTGGCCGGATTTTCAGAAATTATTAAGGCTAAATCATTTCTGGCTTCTTTCCTATTTCTAAACTCAGCATTGGCTACAGCTAAACTAAATCCTAATGGCAACATCTTAAATCCTAAATGTTATTTAAATTAATATGTACTCAACATTTTTTTGGCAATAATTTTACCTTCCTCAACAGCAGGTTGATCCAGAGGATTAATTCCAATAAAATAAGCGGTTAGAATTGTCATTAATCCAAAATTCCATGTTATTTTCCCAAAATTATATTCATCATCT
The DNA here is from genome assembly GCA_964369905.1 of uncultured Mailhella sp. Lineage (GTDB taxonomy): Bacteria > Desulfobacterota > Desulfovibrionia > Desulfovibrionales > Desulfovibrionaceae > Taurinivorans. The sequence continues at coordinate 5,649 of CAYJHF010000027.1, forward strand.
GCTTGTATCTCCAAATCCATAAGCGGTGTTTTGACATTTATAAGGCTTTCTTTAGTGACTTGTCCTTCTGCTTCTAAAATATGAGCTAAGGTTTTTCCGGCAATATATTTCCACTCTTCGGGAAGATCATGAGGAATTATACAATCTGAATTATTTTCTATATATTCATTATTTTTCTCAACAAAATTGTGTTGGTTCACAAAAATACAGGCTTTATTTCTTTTACCATCAAGAAATAGTTGTAAGATTGAATGTTGATCTGTTGCCCCTAAAGCCGGAATTGGGGTTGAGCCATGTCCATTTTTGCCAAGACTCTCTGCCCAAAGTTGCCTAAACCAAGCACCAAGGGCAGACCATTTGGGTAAATAATTAAATAAAATAAGCTCCGAAAAATTATTTTCCATGGCCTCATGAGTAAAATACGCCATCTTAAACACGTCCGGCAAAGATGATTGGAATACATTATTACAATTTGTCAAATTGCAAGAAGTATTTTCTAAGTAAGCGTTGCTTTGCTTAAAAAAATCATTGCAAGCATCACGGGCACCAGCTAAAAACTTCTTATAATCTATACCCAAAAAGGCTGCAGGTAATATTCCAACAGCAGAGTAAACACTAAATCTACCTCCAAGTTCATCCGGAATTTCTAAAGAAATATAGTTAAATTCATCGACTTCTTGACGTAAAAAACCTTTTTTTGCATCAGTTATGGCAATAAAATGTTCTTTCCATGAATTTGGTAGCTTTTTCTTGAGCCAATTTTTGCAGATAAAATATTGGGACATGGTTTCAAGGGTGGAACCTGATTTACTGATGACCAAAACCAAGGTTTCTTCGGGAGGCAAGGTTTTGAGGCAGTCATTAAAATAGTGCATATCCACATTATCAGCTAACCAGAATTGTTTTTTATCTTTTTGCGCACCTTTATCTTGAAAAAGAACTTGTCTATTTTGTGGATAAAAACTTTCCTGCAAAGCTTGAGCCCCTAGAGCTGATCCCCCAACCCCGAGCAAAAGAAGATGGTTAAATCTTTCAATAAAAGGCTTAATTTTTTCAACTCTAAGTATTAAATCAGCTATAAAATCTAAGGTGGTAAATGGAAGTCTATCTTTTTCCAATTTTTGCAATTGCTCTGAAAGAATATTTTTTAAGTTTTGTTCATTTTTTGAAAAAATTTCAGTATTATAATATGCTACTTTCATAAACCCACCCTCCTCAGTCACTTTTGTTTTGCAATACTATATTTTACATCTTTAAAAAAGTTTAGAAAAAAACTTGTTTAAAGATGTAAAATTTTAAGATTGATTATTTATATAGTGAATTTTTTATGGCAGCTAAGGCTGTTTTTAACACATCATCAGCAACGGCATAAGAAATACGAATACAATTTGGCTCTCCAAAGGCTTCGCCCGGCATTAGAGCAACTTTAGCATCTTCTAATAAATAAGTACACATGGCAGTGGCATTTGGCATTTCTTTTGTAAACAAAGCACTAACATCGGGGAAAAGATAAAAAGCTCCCTCTGGCTTTGGACAAACAACACCTTTCCAAGATGAAATCTCAGCATGGGCAAAATCTCTACGCCTTTGAAAAGCTTCTTTCATCGGGGCAATACAGTCATAAGAAGATGTTAGAGCTGCCACTAAGGCTTTTTGAGATATGGAATTTATATTTGAGGTTGCTTGCCCTTGTAACTTAGCCATTTCCTTACTTAAAGCTTCAGAGGCCAAGGAGTAACCAATTCTCCAACCTGTCATGGCAAAGGATTTGGAAGCACTATTTACAATGGCAATTTGCTCCGGATATTTTACAAAAAGATGGGCGGCAGTGGAAACCACAGCAGGAGCATAAACGAGCTGGTCATATACTTCATCAGAAATGATAAAAATATTTTTTTCTAAAGCCCAATTAATTAATGCATCAAGTTCATCTTGATTGTATGTTGCACCTGAAGGATTACTAGGGCTATTTAACAATAAAACCTTAGTTTTTGGAGTATAAAATTTTTCAAGATCTGCCACAGAAATTTTAAAGTTTTTATCACTACCTGATGGAACCATTACCGGGTTTGCCCCCATAAGCAGGATTAAGTCAGGGTAGCTTGTCCAATAAGGGGTGGGAACAAGCACATCATCACCCTCATCAAGCAAGCTTGAAAAAAGATTGTATAAGGTGTGCTTTCCTCCATTACTTAGAACCACTTGCGATGGCTTAGAATCAATGCCATACATACGCTTATAATAAGTACATACAGCTTCTCTGGCTTCTAAAATTCCGGCAGCATCTGTATACCTGCCAAAATGATCGTCAATGGCTTTTTTAGCTGCGTCTTCAATATGTTTGGCAGGTGGAAAATCCGGTTCTCCGACAGCTAAAGAAATAGCTGCAATTCCTTGTTTTTTTAATTCCATAGCCTTGGCATTGATTGCTAGAGTTGGAGATGGCTTAATTAGGCTAAGCCTTTTTGCAAATTTCATAAACTTTACCCTCAAGATAATTTAATATTTCCACACAGATATTTTATATGTAGAATTAATGAAATATTTTTATTCTCATAGGGGCTGAGTGTCAAGATTTCTTTTAGAGTAATTGTTTGGATTTGTGTTATTGTACTTTGTTTTAAAAATTTATTTTTTATTTTTATATGCTATAGTTATATATATTTACCTCAAATTAGTGTGAATATTTTAGAAGTTTCAAAAAACAATAACCTAGAACACAAAGAAAAATATTATCAATGTTTTATTCGTTCAAACCCATTACTTGCCTAACTCTTAAAATTGCATTTTCCGTGGGATTATGTTTGTAGCTGACATTTAGAAAGTGTAAGGGAGTGTGGTGGCATTTACGCACAATTGAATTGGCCATTTTTTCAAGTGCAATTTCAAGTTCTTCACCCTGTATTCCAATTTTTTTCAAGCTTTTTATAGCTTTTTCTACTTCCATGTCAACAATGGCTCGTCCCCTTTCTTCAATTTCCAAGATAGTTGGCTTTAGAGTGAGGGAGTTTTTCCACTGTTCAAAACTATGGCTTTCTTCTTCAATAATTTCAGCGGCTTTTAGAGCTTCATCTTTGCGTTGGGCTAAATTCTCTTCAATTACTTCTTTTAAATCATCAATATCATAAACGTATACATTATCAAGATTATTGACTTCAGGGTCAATATCCCTTGGCATGGCTATATCAATAAAGAACATGGAGCGATTTTTCCGTTCCTTCATTACTTCTTGCATGAGTTTAGCATCAATAATAGCTTCTTGCGCTCCAGTGGAACTAATTACAATATCAGCCATAAGTAGGCAATCTCTAAGGGAATTAAAACTATAGGCTTCACCACCAATGCGACTGACAAGCTCCTCGGCATTGGCAAAGGTTCGGTTGACAATTCTTAGCTTAGCTATGTGATTATTCATAAGGTGCATGGCGGCAAGCTCAGCCATTTCACCTGCTCCAAGTAAGAGGGCTTCATGCTTGCTCATGTCTTCAAAAATCCTTTTAGCCAACTCAACTGCTGCATAACTAATGGAAACAGCACTCGAAGCCACAGCTGTTTCATTGCGCACCCGTTTGGCGGCATAAAAGGAGCGGTGTAAAGCCCTATTAACCATAATTCCGGCTTGACCTGCCTCAACCGATAAACGATAAGCAACCTTTAACTGGCCTAAAATTTGTGGTTCGCCAAGTACCAAGGAGTCAAGACTGGCTGCAACTTTGAATAAGTGTAAAATTGCCTCTCTGCCTTCATAGCAATAAACATAAGGTTTTAAATCCTCAAGCTCAAAACCGCAGGCATTACTCCAAGCCTTAATAAGATCATCAGGGTCTGCATCGTAACTAACCAAAATTTCAACCCTATTACAAGTCGAAAGGATTAGCGACTCTAAAACTGCCAGTTTAGAACTGTTTTGCTGTGCTTCTAAATCATTTATTTCAGTATTATTATTTTGAACAGCACTATCTTGCATTTTTTCAATATTTTGATTGGAAAGACTTTGTTTTTTTATCCAGCTACTTTTTGCTGTACATCGCCCACCATTTTCATGTTTGAGATATTTACCACAAGTAATACACTTAAAAGTGCCTATTTTATGTCTACAGTTTAAATTACTATCACGGTGCAAACTTTGTCTGCGGGAAAAAATCCAGTTTTCTGGTGTAGTGAAAGTTGTTAGAGCAAACTTTTCTCTAACTTCAACTGTTGCTGTTTTATGGTTTAAACCGATTAAATATAATTTTGGCATAATAAAACTCTAAAAATTGTGATGGCTTGGTAAAAGGGTATTTACAAAAACTATGGAAATTAGGGAAGCTGCAAAAATATATATTGCTAAAAGAGCAGGCTTTTTGCCACTGGCACTATGGGCTTGGCGCTGATGAAATAAATAAGCATATAAACCCAAAACAAAAAGAGAAACTATTTCTTTAGGGTCAAAACTAAAGACTGAACCCCAAGCAAGATAAGCCCAAGCAAAACCTGAAAGTACACCCAAGGAGTAAATTGGAAAACCAAATCCTGTGGCTAAAGCATTTACTTTATCAAGGCTAGCTAGAGCAGGTAAGTTTTTGGGTTGTGAAGATAATTTGACTTTCTTTTTTAATGCTCTTTCTTGCCATAAAAATATAATTCCGGCACAAGCAGCCAAGGCCATAAGTCCAATTCCCAAAAATACAGAGATTAAATGAATCCAAAAAATAGGTCCTGATAATGTATCATTCATAACTGTCTGGTTTTGATTAAATATAATATAAGAAAACAAAATAACGAATGAAATTGGAGCAGCTGCCAAGAAAAAGATATCGTGCTTAAACCAAAAATAGGCTAAAAAACTAATGAGTAAGAGTGCCCAATTCATGGGGATTAAATACCATAACCTAGTATTTAACATTTCACTGTTTAATAGGGTAATTATGAAAAAAATACTTACAAATATAAAAGCAACTCCCATAAAAAATACAGAAATTTTTCTTATCTTTATATTATGCCCTATTAATCCAATAAAAATTCCAATGGTTGCCAGTGCAGAAAGTAATAATGATGCGATAGTAAAAAATAAAATCATTATAATACTCCTAAATTGTTTAACTCAAATAAAAATTTATAAATAAATTTTTAATCAAAAAACTTCTTCCCAAACAATTTTTGCAAAAATAGTTTGTGGTATATTTTCATAAATAAGTTGAATAAATTCTGCTTCTTTTTTCATTTTTAGTAAAGAAAATAATTCTTGCCTTATTTCATTTTGTACAAGCTTTCTAAAAATTTTAGCTCTTTCTTCTGAATTTTCTATGTATGACAAAGTAATATTTCTAACTTGTTCAAGCAATTTTAAAAAAGGAGCATAAGAATTATCTAGCCACAAAGACAAATCATTTTTTAATGCCTTGCTTAAAGCAGGACTTAATCCTGAGGTGGACAGGGCTAAAATAATTTCAGAACATTGAATATGTGCCGGAACTATAAAATCACCTCGCTTAACATTTTCAATAACATTGCACCATATTTTTTTAGCCTTACAAAGGTTTGCAATTATTCCATTTTGCTCATTTTCAGATGTGGCGGCAAAAGCTAAGGATATTTCATCAAGATCGCTTTCACAAAAGTCCCTTGTGTAAAAATCCACATGGGGTATTTTATTATATTCATTAAAAAATAAGTCTTTAAATTCGCTATAGAGTAAATATTTATCAATAACCACAATTTTAGCCGCTTTTGCTTCTTGTAATCCTGCTATTTTTCGTCGCCCCACCTTGCCGGCTCCAACAACTAAGCAGTTTTTCTCTGAAATATCTAAAAATAAAGGATAGTATTGCATTATATTTTCTAAATATTTTAAAATTTATCTTTACTTTGTAATGGGTAGTAGAGAGCGAGTTTTATTGAGGTATTGTTTAAAATGCTCAATGGCTAAATCGTGGTCAAAACAGAGTTTTGGAATTTCATCAAGAGGATAAAATTTAGCATTTTTAGCATCATCACCGGCTTGCATTTTACTCAAATCTTTTGCTTTAGCCAGATAGGTAATAGTTATGGTATGAAAACGTGGATCTCTGTCAGGTTTTGAATAAATACCTAAAATTCCTAAAAGCTCTACCTCAAGCCCTGTTTCTTCATACATTTCTCTAATGGCAGCCTCTTCAATACTTTCCCCTGTTTCAATAAAGCCTCCCGGTAGTGCAAGTCCTAAAGGTTTATTCAACCTTTCAATTACCAATACACCTTTTTCTTCATCATATATCACACAATCGGCAGTGGGGAAGGGATTATCGTATTTTGAAATATCCTTATTACAATGGGGGCATTTTTTCATTATTTTTCTCTTTTAAATTTTATTATTACAGGAAAATCCTAATTCAATAATTTTTGAATAGTCAATAGCTCCTTCACGCAAAATAGAAAAACTCTTATTACCTAGTGGCTCAATAATAGTTGAAGCAAGCCCTCCACTTGGTTCAGGCTTTAAATCTAAAATTGCATCAATACTTTTTAAAAAATCTTGATCCATTTCAGAAATTTTTGTAACAGGTTGAACTCCACTAATATTTGCACTGCTTGAAACAAGGGGAACTCCAGATTGTTTTGCCAATGCCACAGCCACAGGGTGTGAGCTTTGTCTTAAAGCAATTTTTCCTGTTCCACCTGTTAAAAGTGGAGAAACTGTTACTCGGGCAGGCAAAACTAATGATAAAGGCCCTGGCCAAAAATGTTTAGATAATTCTTTTATATCATCATGCAAAGAACTTGAAAGATTTGTAACACTATTTATTTGCTCAAAATCAGCAATAATCACCGGCAGGGGCATGGCCAAAAGGCGTTTTTTGGTTTTGAATATTTTAGAAATAGATATTTCAGAACTCAATTTGCAACCAAGAGCAAAAAAAGTTTCTGTTGGATAAACTATTAGTCCATCACTATTTAATATGTCAATGGCTTGATTTATATCTTGTAAAAACATATTTGTCTCTTTTTTTATATTGTTTATGTAGCTATACACTTTTTTTAAAGATTAATCCAATAAAAAATCACTGCTATAACTAATTGAATATATAGTAATTATTATTAATTAAGAAAATAAGCATTGAAAAAATAACGAAATAACTAAAAAATTTAAAACTTGCTTAGTAGGAACTCTTAACATAGTATTGACATCTAATTTGAGGGCTTTACAAATTCTCTATAAAACCCTGCATAATGAATTGTGTACAGTGGTTTTAATTTTTTTGCCTCAAAACTTTCAAATTTATTAAAAGGACTTATTTAATATGACTTTTTTAAGAACAAGTAGTAGTTTTACTCGCTTTAATATTATAAACAATGTGCCAAATGACATTTATACAAATGTCTTAGACAAGCTAAAACAATTTGCCATTGTTGATATTGACGAAACCACTGAGGAGCGCAGTGTTGGCTGGACAAACTTTGATGATTTTCTTGATGTATTTTGGGAAAAAAGTTTACCTCAAAAAGGCAACTATATATCATTTTCACTTCGGCTTGACACAAGAAGAATTCCGCCGGCAGTGCAAAAAAAATATGTAACTTTAGCCCTCAGACAAGAAGAAGCAAGAATTCAGGAGCAAGGTAAGAAATTTATTCCTAAAGATAGAAAAAAAGAAATAGTAGAACAGGTAAAACTTAGGTTAATGGCTAGATTTTTACCAATCCCGGCAGAATTTCAAGTGATTTGGGATATGAATAAAAATATTGTTTATCTTGGATCTACTCAAAGAAAAATTATTGAATTATTTGTTGATTTATTTGGCAGAACATTTGAACTTGGGCTTGAGCAAATCTTACCATATACTTTGGCTTATAGCTTACTTGGTGAAGGTTCAGAAGATAGGCTAAATAATATTACCTCAACTACTTTTTCAAACAAAGGATAGAAAATGTCAGGATTAAACGCAGATAATTTAGATATAATTTTAGGCCAAGAATTTTTAACTTGGTTATGGTATAGAAGTGAATATGCTGATGGTTTATTTAAAATGAGCCTTGAATCAGGGCATGAGGGGGAAAACTTTCATGTAAAACTTGAACAAAAGCTTGTTGTGCGTGGTGGTGAAGGGGATTATCAAGAAACAGCTTCTGTTTCTGGCTCATTTACTCCCATGCGAGAGGCCAGACTTGGGCTTTTAACCGGAAAGCAGGTTGTGCGCGCCTTAGTTCGCTTTTCAAAAGATGAACTTGATTGGCAACTATCTTTAAAAGCAGAAGATTTTTGCTTAAATTCCTTAAAAACTCCGGCCATTGCTAAACCTGAAGATGGTGATGACCCTGACAATGTTTTTTATGAAAAAATGTATTTAATTGAAATGGGCTTAACAATTTTTGACGATCTTTACAGGCAATTTTTAAAAATTAGATTGTCAGACCAAGCTTGGTCTGAGGAAGTAAAAGCCATTGCCACTTGGATTGAACTTGATATTTAATTAATTTTTTAAGAAAGTTTCGGTATAAGTCTTAAAGTATATTTTTTTAAAAACCTAGTCCTTTTTTGGGAAAATAAAAACAATAACTTACTGTGATTATTAAAGTTTTTCTCTAAAAAATAAATTAGTGTTTACATATAAATCGGATTGATGTGGAATATAATGGCAGAAAATCAATGGAAAAGTAGAGGAATTTACGCAGCTCAAAAGATGTTTTGGATGCTTATAGTATTGTGGGGAATAACCATAATCAGCTTTTTTATTATTCACTTGGCTCCTGGTTCACCAACAGATATGCAAACAAGTTTAAACCCAATGGTCAGCGAGGCTTTTAGGGAAAAACTAAACGCACTTTATGGACTTGATAAGCCAATTTATGTACAATATTGGGATTGGTTACTTAGAATTGTGCAATTTGACTTTGGCAACTCACTCTCAGGAGATGGCAGACCTGTTATTGATAAAATATTGGAACGTATGCCACTAACTATTGGAATGAATGTTGCCTCCCTCATACTCACTTTGTTGATTGCTGTTCCCATTGGAATTGTTTCTGCTGTCAAACAAGGTACTTGGCTGGATAAAACGTTTACTGTCATAGTTTTTCTTGGCTTTGCCATGCCTGGCTTTTGGCTTGCTCTACTTATGATGTTACACTTTGGTATTGATCTTGGCTGGTTTCCCATCTCAGGAATAACTTCCCTAAATTTTGACCAATTATCCCCATTTGAACAGATGCTTGATGTTGCACATCATTTAGTATTACCAATTTTTGTGGGCACTGTAGGTGCTATTGCAGGAACTTCAAGGTTTTTACGCTCTTCCATGCTTGAAGTCTTGCGTCAAGATTATATTTTAACAGCCAGAGCTAAAGGTATTTCAAGACATAAAGTAATTTGGCATCACGCCCTTAGAAATGCGCTCCTACCTGTTATTACCTTACTTGGTTTATCAATTCCCGGACTTATTGGCGGTAGTGTTATTATTGAGAGTATTTTTGCCTTGCCGGGCCTTGGGCAATTATTTTATGGGGCTGTTTTGGCTAGGGACTATCCACTTATTATGGGCAACTTGGTTCTTGGAGCTGTGTTAACCTTGCTAGGTAACTTGCTTGCTGATCTTGGTTATCGCTTGGCTGACCCTCGTATTCGAAGCCTAAGTTTTAATAAGGAGGGGTAATGATGTTAATTATTAAATACCTTAAGGAAAACTTACTTTTTATCTTGGGCTTATCCATTGTTCTTTTTATGAGTTTTTGTGCAATCTTTGCTCCCTTTTTGACTTTTTATAATCCTGAAACATTAAATCTTGACAATATACTAGCTCCACCCTCCATGGAACATTTTTTTGGAACCGATGCCCTTGGGCGTGATATTTACTCCAGGTTTCTATATGGAGCTAGAGTCTCTTTATGGGTTGGCTTTGTGGCTGTGGGTATTTCTGTTAGTATTGGTATTGTTTTGGGTTTAGTTGCCGGATATTTTGGTGGACTTATTGATGAAATAATTATGAGATTTGTTGATATTATGCTTTGTTTTCCCTCATTTTTTCTTATCTTAGCCGTTATTGCCTTTTTAGAACCAAGCCTGTTTAATATTATGATTGTAATTGGCTTTACCTCATGGATGGGCGTAGCGCGCCTGGTTAGAGCTGAAACCCTAAGCCTTAGAGAGCGTGATTTTATTGCAGCGTCAAAATTGGCCGGAGCAAGCTCAGCTCGTATTTTATTTGTGCACATCTTACCAAATACTTTAGCCCCAGTTCTTGTTTCTGCAACCCTTGGTGTGGCAGGGGCCATCTTGGTTGAGTCCTCATTAAGTTTCTTGGGGCTAGGAGTACAGCCCCCAACTCCAAGTTGGGGCAATATGCTCCTCGACGGCAAGGACGTGCTAAGCATTGCCCCTTGGCTTTCACTCTATCCCGGGCTTGCCATATTAATCACAGTTCTTGGTTATAATTTACTTGGTGAAAGCCTGCGCGATATGCTAGACCCACGCTTAAAACGAAGAAAATAAAGGAAATTCCATGCTTGAGTATTTAAGAATAAGAGATCTTGCCCTTATTGAAGATGTGGAAATGGATTTTACTGATGGTATGAACGCATTAACCGGAGAAACAGGGGCAGGGAAGACTTTTATATTAAAAGCTATTCAATTCTTACTTGGTGAAAAATTATCCTCTGATTTGGTGCGTCAAGGCAGTGAAAAAGCACAAGTGGAAGCTGTTTTTTACCTTGGTTCAGAAGAATATCTACTCAGACGTGAACTTATGGCTGAAAGTGGGAGAAGTCGCTTTTTCTTAAATGACAATGTAACCTCACAAGAAGTACTCAAAGAACTCAAACCAAAACTTATTTTGCACGTGGGCCAACATGGTCAACAACGCTTATTACAAACCTCATTCCAAGCTAAAATCATAGATGATTTTCTCGAAAATAAAGAAATATTAGTGCAAAAAAATGAAGCCCATAAAAATCTCAAATCCATCTTAACTCAAAAAGAAAGTTTACTTGCAAAAATTACCAACCTCCAAGAAAAACGTGAACTACTAGAGCTCCAACAAAAAGAAATTGAAAAAGTAGCTCCCGAAGAGGGAGAAGAAGAAAAGCTTGAAAGTATGCGCACCCAATACAGAGGGCAAGAACATCTGCAAGATTTATACAATGAAGGCTTAAGTATTCTACATGGGGAAGGAAATAATGGTTTACTGGCTATATTAAATAAACTGGAAAGAGTTTTAGAAAACCTTAAAAAAGAGAATATACAAAATATAGAAAGTCCCTATGAAGCATTTATAACCTTTAGCGAAGAAATAAAAGACTTGGATAGCCTATTTCGTCAAGGTCCAAATTTAGATTTAGCCCTAGAAGATGAAATGGAAATGAGTTTAGACGAAATAGAATCAAGACTTTATGCCCTAGCTCAACTAAAAAGAAAACTAAACCGCTCCTTAGAGCAAATTTTAAAACTTCAAGATGAAATTACTAATAATCTAAACTTCTTAGATGCTTGCTCCCTCGACATTCTACAACTTGAAAAAGAAGAAAAACAAGCTGTTATAATACTGGAACAAGCACTAAACTCACTCAATCAAGAAAGAGAAAAAGCAGCTCACAATTTTTGCAAATCCCTTCAAGAAGAATTAAAAGGGCTTGGCTTCTCGGAAAAAGTGCAAGTTATTCCAGAGTTTACGCTACAAACCCTATACCAAAACCCAGAAATAACTTGCCTAGAAAAAAATCTAAAATTATTGTGGGCACCAAACCCCGGCCAATTGCCACAAGCCCTCGATAAAATAGCCTCAGGCGGTGAACTCTCAAGGTTCTTGTTAGCCGTAATTGGATTGCAAAAAGCTCAGTTTGAAGAAGCAACGCTTATTTTTGACGAAGTTGACGCCGGAGTTGGCGGCATTACCCTAAATCGGGTGGCTGAACGCCTTTCAGAGTTGGCACAAAAACGCCAAATGCTCCTAATTACCCACTGGCCACAGTTGGCCGGCAGAGCTAAAAATCACTTCTATATTAGCAAAGAAATTATTGATGATGCAACATTTAGTCGCTGTGTTCGTCTAAACAAAGCAGAAATTACAAGAGAATTACAAAGAATGTCAGGTAATGAGCAGTAAGACTTTTTTGGAGGCTTCGCCCCCCACTCTGAGAAGATTTTTTTTTGGGGCTTCGCCCCCCATTCTTAGTAAGACTTTTTGCCCCCAAACCCCCAGCAAAGGGAGTGACTCCCTTTGCAATCCCCGTGGATTTTTTCAAACTTTGTTTGAAAAAATGGAAGAAATAAAATTTTTCACTAGCCAAAAATCAATATAAAAAACTTGACTTTATTTTGATTGGATTTATAATTATAAACGTATTGGGGAACCGGTCGGCGGTAGCGCCGCCAACTCCGCCAGATCTGAAAAGAAGCAACGGTAACGGTTGTTATCGGGTGTCCGATTCCCAAAAGGCGCAAAGTAATTTGTGCCTTTTTTGTTTTTAAAAACAAAAAGTTTTTTTAGAAATATACCTTAGTATTATGTTTGAAAATCAAATGAACATATGGAAACCTATTGGGAATGTAAAATAATTCTTAA
>CAYJHF010000028.1:0-16512 GCA_964369905.1 uncultured Mailhella sp.
ATATATCTCATTAATATATATGGTTATGTAAAATTATTTCATGCGGTAAATAATACGTCCGCGAGTTAAATCATAAGGAGAAAGCTCTACTTTTACCTTGTCACCTGGTAAAATACGAATATAAAATTTTCTCATTTTTCCTGAAATATGAGCTAAAATTTCATGTCCATTTTCCAATTGAACCTTAAACATTGCATTTGGTAAAGCTTCTTCTACTACGCCGTCAATTTCAATGGCTTCTTCTTTTGCCATAAAAACTCCTAATTTAAAATGTGCACAATCATTTTTATTGTGTTTTAGAATGAAAAATTGAGAGTTCCTTTTCTCACAAATAAAAATTACTGTCAAGAATTTCTTTTTTATTGACATTTATAAAATAAAGGTTTTAATTAGCTTGTGTTTTTAAGTCTTTTGAGTAAAATATTTTAATCATAAATTTGAGAACTCTGTATAGTTATTTTTTATGGCAAAGTTTCTCATTAAAAAAATACTAAAAAATTTGAGACTTTATATAATGTTAGGTGGATAATATATTGCCCTTTAAAAAAAAAATTTGTGAAAGCCAAATTATAAAAAATATTTTCCGTATGTTTCCATTTATAAAACCCTTTTGGAAACTTGCTCTTATATCTCTTATAATCAGTATTCCCATTGGAGCTCTTGATGCTGTTGTGGCTTTATTTTTAAAACCATATACGGACACGGTTTTACTTGGGCAAAACCTTCAATCTCCGTGGTATATACCCATATTAATTGTTTGCTTTACTGCTGTGCAGGGTGTTTTACTTTTTTCTGCAAATTTTCTTACAGCTTATGTTGGTGGTAAATTTTCAATGGCTGTGAAAAAAAAATTGTATGATCATCTTTTGCAACAGGAAACTGCTTTTTTTGATAATGAAAGTTCCGGAAATATTATTTTTAGGTATAGCAATGATGCTGATTTAGCTTGTAGTGGGCTTTTGGTGAGTGTAAAAAATGTGGTGGTGAGAGTTTGCTCTTCAGCGGCCTTGATTGGAGTTTTGTTTTACAATTCATGGCAACTTTCAATTATGGCCATGGTAATTTTAGCCATTGCCATTACTCCATTAACTTATGTTCGGAAACTTATAAAAAAAATTGTCAAACAAAATGTGGCTCTTGTTAGTTCAACTACCACAAACTACAATGAAACATTCATGGGTAATAGAACAATAACCGCCTATAATCTACAAGAAAGCCAGAAAAGCTTTTTTTACAAACAATTGGATAATATTTTTAATCTTTCATTAAAAATGACTAGAAGAACAGCTTGGCTCTCACCATTTATGCACTTTATTATCTCCATTGGTATTGCCTTGGCCATTAGCATTGGAAGCTGGCTTATTATTAGCAAGCAAATAACTCCAGGAAACTTTGTTTCATTTTTAGCTGCTCTTTTAATGCTTTATACTCCACTAAAATCCATGGGCCCAACTGTGGTAAAAATGCAAAACTCCATGTTGGCTATTGATAGAATTTTTGAAATTTTTGAGCAGAAAGTTTCAATAAAAGATAAAGAAAATGCCCTTGAGTTAAGTGGAGTACAAGAAAGTGTTAGTTTTGAGCAAGTGAGTTTTTCCTATAATAATGAAAAAGAGGTGCTAATTGATATTAACCTTAATATTCCTGTGGGTAATATGCTTGCTATTGTTGGAAACTCCGGAGGCGGTAAAAGCACCTTAGTTAGCTTACTGCCAAGGTTTTACGATGTCTGTCAAGGTTGTATAAAAATTGATGGCCATGATATTCGAGATATTACGTTGAAATCATTGCGGGAAAATATTAGCTTTGTTTTTCAAGATAATTTCCTCTTTGGTGGAAGTATTAGGGAAAATATCCTGCGTGGCAACAAAAATGCTGATGAAAATATGCTTGATAAAGCCATAAAAGCTGCTTGTCTTGATGAATTTATTAATACCTTGGAAAATGGCCTTGATACAGAAATAGGAGAGCGGGGAATTTTGCTTTCCGGCGGACAAAAGCAAAGGGTAGCCATTGCAAGAGCTTTTTTGAAAAATGCCCCCATACTTGTTCTTGATGAAGCCACATCAGCCCTTGACAATAAATCTGAAAAAATAGTGCAAAAAGCCATTGACAATTTAATGCAAGATAAAACAGTTTTTGTAATTGCTCACAGACTTTCTACCATTAAAAATGCCAATAATATTGCAGTTATTCAAGAAGGTAAATTGGTGGAGTTTGGAAGCCATGAAAAATTGTTGCAAATTGAAAATGGACATTATAAGCAACTTTACAATCTACAATTTAATTCAGAAAGCACTCATATAACAACATAGAGGACAAATATGGAGCACGTTTGCTTTGATCATCAAAGACAGCACAGAATAGGTATGCCTGAAGCAGTTTTTTGTGAGGGGAAAGATAGGGCAGTGGTTATATCTTTGCTCGAAAAATTTAACAATAGCCAAGAAAGTATTCTGTTCACAAGGTTGGAAGCAGATATTTTTCAAAGTTTTCAAGAAAAAACAAAAACAAACTTCAGCTATGATCCTCTCTCAAGAACAGCCTTTGCCCATTGCTTGGAAGCGCATAAATCAGGGAAACAGGTTGGCATAATTTCAGCCGGATCTGCTGATGCAAGGGTAGCATTTGAAGCGGCAAGAACCTTAGAATATTTTGGAGTGAAACACAAAGTTATTGAAGATTGTGGTGTTGCAGGACTGTGGAGACTTCTTGATAAACTGGAAGAAATAAAAAGTTTTGATGTTATAATTGCTGTGGCAGGACTTGATGCTGCCTTGGTTTCTGTTTTAGGAGGATTAATTAGTGCTCCTATTATTGCAGTGCCAACTTCAGTTGGTTATGGTATGGCAAAAAATGGAGAGAGCGCCCTTTCCTCCATGCTTGTTTCCTGTGCTCAAGGCATTAGTGTTATGAATATAGGAAATGGCTATGGAGCGGCTTGCGCCAGCCTGAGAATTTTAAATTTATTTTAATATAATGAGAAAAAATTATGCACAAAGATATACACGAACATTTGTCTGAACCAAAAGCAAATCACAGTATAAGAAAAGGAAAAATTCTTACAGTCAGAGCTTTATCAGGATTGTCAGGAGATATAATTTTAACCGGATTATCTGCAATGAGCGGAACAAATACAGCAGGTTTAAATGATTTATTACTAAAATTAAAATTGCCCAATCTTGAAAATTGTCTTGAGATTACAACTAAATATGTAAATGCTATTCAAGGATTATATACTAAGATTGATTTACCCCATGAGCATAGCCATCGCACCCTTTTAGACATTGAAAAGATTATCGAGCAAAGTGAACTAAGCGCAGAGGCAAAATCTTTATCTCTATCTTGTTTTAGCTTACTGGCCGAAGCTGAGGCAAAAATTCATGGCAAACATAAATCTGATGTAACATTTCACGAGGTTGGTGCTTTGGACAGTATTATTGATATTTGCCTATCTTGCGCCCTATTTGCACAGATCAGTCCTGATCACTTTATTAGTAGTCCATTGCCTCTGGCTGATGGCTCAATTTACTGTGCCCACGGGCATATTCCAAGTCCTGCGCCTGCTGTACTTGAATTACTTGCCAATGTATCTGTCACATCTTTTGCCGGCAAAGGTGAAACCATTACCCCCACTGCCATAGCTCTGCTAAAAACCTTTAATGTGGAATTTGATTTGTGGCCACAAATGAAAATTGAAAAAACTGCCATAGCCTATGGTACAAAAGTTTTTGCCAATGTGGCCAATGGCTCGGTTTGGGCTTTTGGCCAAGGATAATTTTTTCAATTGTGACAATATATTGTTAATAAAAATAAAATTAGTAAAAAAATACAAAAAACCTACAAGAAATAAGCTTGGAACGTGTAATTTGCTTGCAAAAGCTTGGCTCAAAAAAGAGTTTTTATTGTAAACTATTTGTCTGTTGAGTTTAATGACTTTTTTCTTTGCAAATATCTATCAATACAATAATACAAAATCCTAGGTGAAATTGGTTTTGTTAAATGCTCATTCATGCCAAAGCGTAAACTTTTTTCTATATCACTTTGTAAAGAGTGGGCTGAAATGGCAATTATTGGCAAATCAGCATATTGGGGTTTATCTCTGATTATTTTTGTGGCTGTCAATCCGTCCATAACAGGCATCTGTATGTCCATAAGCACCAAGTCATAGCAATTTTTTTCAAGCATATTAATAGCTTCTAAGCCATTATTGGCCACATCTATTTTATGCCCTTTTTTAGTCAGTAATTCAGTAGCTACTAATTGATTTGTTTTACTGTCTTCTACTAATAGAATATTGCCAACACGTTCAATTTCAGGGTTTTTTGCCCATGAATTTCCAGTGTAGCTATGATCTATAGTAAAAGTCATATCAAAATAAAAATGCGATCCGTGCCCAATAATACTTTCCACAAAAATATTACTACCCATCAACTCTAAAATACGTTTACAAATTGTAAGCCCAAGTCCAATGCCACCATATTTGCGAGTAACTGAAGTATCTGATTGTGCAAAGGCACTAAAAAGAGTATCAATCTTATCTTGCTCAATTCCTATGCCTGTGTCATTTACTGCAAAACGATAAGTAATATTTTTTTCATCTGAGTTTATTTTTTTAACGCTAAAGGAAACCACACCCTCCTTGGTGAACTTTATGGCATTGTCCAAAAGGTTAAAAATAACTTGATTTAGTCTTGGCAAATCACCAATTAATCCAATATCTGTAAATTCTCCCATATTAATAGAGAAACTAATATTTTTTTGGCTGGCTTTTTCAGTAAAAAGTCCTCGTATTGCTGAGTATACTTCCTGCAATGTAAAGGGGTAAGACCCAATCTTAGCTTTTCCACTATCAAGCTCTGAAAGGTCTAGTATATCACTAAGAACTTGAGATAAGTTGTTGGCAGAGAGAAGAATTTTTTCAACATAATCATGTTGTTTCTCGGTTAATTTCGTCATGGATAAAACATATAATAATCCCAAAACACCATTTAATGGGGTGCGTATTTCATGGCTCATATTAGCTAAAAATTCACCCTTTGCTTTAGCGCTTTCTTCTGCATCTTTTTGGGCTTGCATAATATCATTAATCATAGCCTTTGTTTTTCGCAAATCTCGAATATAACAGATGACTACTTCTTCTTTATTAAGATTAGCTTTGCGGTAAGTAATATCAATGGGAATAATATTACCATTTTTATGAATTCCAAAAGCCTCAATTTGATTTGTTCCCTTTATAAAGGCATTGCTGATTTCATCATAGAAAAGTTGAGCTGTAGTTCTGCCATCTTCTTGTATATTTAATTGCTGTTTAAAAAAGAGCTTTCTAAATTCTTCTTTGCTTTCAGTTCCAAAAATTCTGATTAACGCTTTATTAATATCAACTAAATGACATTTTTTATCAAAAACACTTACCCCAAAAGGAGCTTCATCTAAAATTTCTTGTGGACTTTTATAGGCATTTTCAAGTTCAGAGATTTTTTCGGCAAGTTCAAGTTCAAGGCGACTTTGTTCTGATAAATCAACGATAGCTCCAACCAGTCCTTTTTGTTTTGAATTAGGAACATGAATTCCCTTACTCCAATATAAAGCCGGTGTAATCCTATCATCTACTATATAGCTTGTTTTGTAGTGGATTTCGCTAGCATCTCTTATGGCATCAATATCTTCTTGTTGGTATTTTTGCCTTTCTTTTGGTGGTAAATAAGTAAGCTCTAAAACAGAATGGTTAAGATATTCTTTTGCCTCAATATTAAAAAATTCAGTATAAGATTTGTTTAATACACAAAATTTAGCTTTCTCATTTTTGGCAAATATGGGAATGGGTAATTCATCAACTAAGGTTTTATAAAACTCTAACTCTTGTTGAATTTTTTCATAATCAAGTAAAAGTTTATCATGTTCTTCTTGTAGTTTCTTTTCAGCATTTGCATGAGATAATTTAATTTTCATAAACATACCCACCTTAAATCTTTACAGTTATTCAAAAGCATTTCTACTAAACTGAGAGTTCAGTATAATTATTTTTTATAGTAAAGTTTTCCACAGAAATTAAAACTGTAGAAAAAATATAAATTTAATATGCAGAGCCAAAAAGTATACAAATCAAATTTGCTTTGCGAATTTTCCATGAAACACCACCTAGTAAATAGTGTAGATATTTCAAAACAATGCTTAATTTTTATTCTTTTTTTTGATAAATGTCAATTATATTCCGTCTAAAATAGGGTAAAAATGATTTTTTATGGCTTACTTTTTATATTAACAGATTGATTTATAAAAGGTTTAGTGTAGTCAATGTGTAAAGTTTGATAAATTATTGCCTGCAAAGAAAGAATTTACAAAAAATGTACAAATAAAATAAAGGGAAAAATTGAAGTTTATAAAAAACCATTTTCCCTTTTAGCAAAGTTTAGGAATTTTTCTGCCAAAACTTGAGGAGCAATGTTTTGTGTGGCATTGTCACTAATCTGCATAAATGAAGTTTCTTCCATGGGTTCACTGTGATTGGCTTTGTTAAGTTCCTTTTCAAAGGCTAAGCGAAGTAAATTAAATGACTCTTCAATCTCGGGGTAATTATTATCTTCTCTCCAGGGCAAGCGAATACTTTGTTTCCACATATTTCCCCTATGAGAAACAAGTTCAAGACGATAAAAACCATTATATTTTGGCAGATCAGATCTTTCAAGCTCGCTTGGATAGCAATGCTCTTGCCAAGCATCTAAAGGCTCGGGAATGGTAGACTCCACAAGAATTGGAGGCAAGGCCAAAGCCTTTTCATACTTTTCTACCACAAATGAATAGGATAGAGTGGGGCGTAAATTTCCTCTTTTTTTGCTAATTGTCCATTCGATCTTCATCTAAAAACTCCTAATAAAAAATAATATTATTGGAAAAGAATAATTTTTATGCAGAGTTAAATGGCATAAAAACTACTTCACCAAAGGGAATATGTTCTATTTTTTTTGTTGAAATCCAAAGCACAGGGTAGGGAGGTTCTTCCGGAAATAAATCACATTCAAAATCAGTAAACCATAAAAGACAAGAGGGGTTGATATTTTCCTTTTCAAGGTAAGTAGGAATACCTCTGTAATCAGTTCCCCCTCCCCCTTGCACCGAAAGTTTTAGCGGTTTGTCAGCTCTTGTATATAGGTCATGCTTCTGAACCTTTGTGTCATGGTACATAATAAATAAAGTGCTGTCATAGCTTTCCAAAATATTTTCCAGCTCAGCACAAAAAAGTGAAAGCAAATTATTGTCCACTGAGCCTGAAGCATCAATGGCCAATGCCATAGTTGGAATGCGTGGTTCAAGCCTTGATGGTAAGTAAATATCTTGCGATAAATATCGTCTATTTGGCATAGACCAAGTGTAATCCCCGTCATTACAGTTTTCAATAAATCTTTGCAGGAGGCTTTGCCAATCAAGCCTTGGATTGATTAAGTTATTATAAAGACGTAAAAGTCCAAGGGGTATATCACCATAGTTTTGAGCACTTTGCATGGCTTGGGTTATTTGAATAAGAGCTTCTACTTCTGCTTTTTGTTTATTGTTGTTATTATCTTCAGAAAGTAATGGATGATCCTTTATTTCTCCAAAAAAATCAGTTTGAACGCTATGGCTATTTGAGCTGTCAAGGCTATTTTCCTTAGTTGCAGCTTGATTTTTATCTTGATTTTTTTCCTCATCTTCTTTGTGTTCAGCTTCTGCGCCTTGTTTTTTATCATCTTGGCCATTTTGCTCTTGTTCTAAATTCACAGCTCCGCCTGCAGAAGCTTCTTCATTATTATTTACTTGCTCGGCCACTTGAGAGCTTTCTGCTCCTCCATGAATGTCATGCTCATACATTTTACCAAGTAAAACATATATTTCATCAACACTCATATTGTCATAGGCTTTGTCATGTTTTAAAAAATTTTCGGGTAAGGAAAAGCCTGCTTCCGCCAAAAGATTATTGATAGCGTAATCACAAGCTTTATTCCATAATTTCTTATCCCTACCATTACGCCTTAAATGATGATTACAGGCAATATGTAAAATTTCGTGAGCCTGTGAAGCCATAATATGTTCATGGGATAAAATGGAAATAAAATGGGGATTAAAAGCCAAGGTTTTTCCATCTGCCCAAAGATTTTCACATTTTTGATCTGGTTTTAGCTCAAGTTTTAAGGCAATAGAACCAAAAAAAGGGTGAGAAAGCAAAAGTTCAGAACGAGCCTTTTGCATTTTTTGTAGGGCATCTTTTTCTAAATCATAATTTTTAAAGTTTTTTGTTTCCATAGCTTACATCAAAACGTGAGAATTTTGTTTGGCCCAAGTCATAAAGGGTGTTGTTTTTACAATATTTTCATCTCTACAAACAGCTGTTCTAAGCAGGAGGACAGAAAATTCAGTTGGTAGTCTTAGGGCAAACTCAACAACAGGTTCAATGTTTTCAAGACAGGTTTTAGCTCCAACTGCTTCACATAAGGCGTAAAGGGTTGCCGGATCATTGGGAATAGTAATACTTGTTGGGGCATTTAGAATGTCTTCAACTGTAGGCAAGTCACGCCAAATCTTTAAAAAACCAATAAATTCCGTGGCTGCCGCCAGACCCACAGTTCCTTGAAAAAGCTCATATTCCACATCTTCATGGGCGCAAGCATCTAAAATCTTAGAAATAAATTCCCAAGAACGAGGAGAGGCAAAAGCTTTACTTTGGGACTGGGGATCAAAGTCATGCAAAAGCATGGGGCGAAAACGTAAAAATGCGATAATTTCTTTGCGAATTTCTGCTCTTTCAGCCCACAACAACCAATCTTCCACAGAGGTTTGCATTTCTATATGAACCATTCGATTGGCAAGAGCTGTAGGCATTCTGTGAGTAACGGCTCTATCTTTTTCTCCATTTCCTGCGGCCACAACTGTCCAACCATCAGGCAATTGATATTCACCAATTCTCCTGTCCAAAACCAATTGATAGCAGGCTGCTTGCACCAAGGGTGGAGCGGCATTTAGTTCATCAAGAAAAACAATACCTTTTTCTTGACTGTCCTCACGGGGTAAAAAAGAAGGTGGACACCATTTTGCCTGTCCATCTGAGGTAATTCGTGGAAGCCCCCTAAGATCTACCGGATCCAATAAAACTGCCCTAATATCAATAAGATTAAAATTTTTTTCTCTAGCCACTTGAGCTACAATTTGACTTTTTCCAATACCCGGAGCTCCCCATAAAAAAATAGGTTGCTTGATTTGAGTAAGTGTGTGTAATGAAGATATAACTTGTAATGGGTTCACAACTAATTCCTTATTCGTTTTCATTAGGAATAAGTTTTTTAGAATTGAAAGTCAAATTTATTTTCTAAAAAATTGTTTTTAATGTAAAATGCTCTGCAAATTAATTTACAGAGCATTTTGTGCGAGGTTACAATGAAATAATTAAAATTGCTAAACGGCTGCTTGCTTCGCTTTTTCTTTTCTTTTTTCTGCACACTTACAAACTTTACATGGAACTTTGCAATTACATCCACCTGAGCCTGAGCAACTATGCCCTTTGTGTTCTTTTTCCTTTTTTTCATTAAACATAATTAATCTTCCTCCTTCAGGAATTAGTTCAATTCCCTCTTTTCCTTTAATGTATAAATTATTGTTATTTATAGATAAATTATTAAAAGAGTTTTTGAAATTTTCCGAAGCCTTAGGGCTGAGACTTGTAATATTGCGAGCATCTATAAAAATTCTCCCCGCTCCCACATGAACTTCTTTGATAGTTGTTAACAGCTTTTCTGTGGCCAATTCATCAATATAACCACTAAGATTAATGTGCATATTGCCTAAATTTACTCTATGGGACATGGAAAATTCTGTATTCATAACTTTACAACTCCTCATTTTTTTACAATATTACATAAATGAAAATTAATGTCAATTATATTTAAAAAAAATTATTACTTTTTTCAGATTTTTCATATATTATTTTGAAATAATAGAAAATAAAAAAATTTAAAAATATTTATTTTAGAAATTGACAATCAATTCTATTTAATATAGCTTGTAAAAAATGCAGGAGGTAAAAATGTTAAATGTTTCAAAAGCTCTAAATTTTTCATCATGTATTGGGAATATTAATAATCAAGAAGATAAAAGAGAGGAAATATTTCTTGGTATAAACTTTCGCAATAGACGTGTTAAGGTTAGAGCTCCTAGGGCTTTGCTGGCAAAATATCGCTTACAAACCCTTGGAGGTTCAGATGGTTTTAAGCCAAGAGAAAGCAATATTCAAATAGGGCTTGGCTTTGAACAAGATGAAATACCAATATTTTTAATCCAAAAACCTTACTGCTTTATTTTATCAGCAAAATAACTAACAAAGGAGTTTTTTATGGCTAAAGTTCGTATTGTATATGGTTCTGAAACAGGTAATACAGAATCAATTGCAGAGTGCATTCAAAAGCATTTAGCAGGTCTTGGACATAGTGTTGATTGCGATAGCGCTGCAAATGTTAAAGCTGCAGGACTTGCAGATGGCTATGATTGTGTACTAATGGGCACATCAATTTGGGGCACAGACACAATAGAGTTGCAAAGTGATTTTTCAGAATATGAAGATGCTTTTGGTGAAATGGGGCTTGGCGGAGTGAAATGTGCTGCTTTTGCTTCAGGAGACACAGCTTTTGAACTTTATTGTGGTGGAGTTGATTATATAGAAGAAAAATATGGTGAAGAAAAAGCCACTGTAATTGCCGAAGGCTTACGCATTGAAGGTAGTGCTTCCGGAAATGAAGATGAAATTAATGCTTGGGCTGACAAAATACACTCAAGTTTGTAATAATTATTCTTTATTATAACAAGTTACAGTTTAAATGTTTATTATATGGCATGCCTTAAATTTTTTGAGGCATGCTTATTTTTTAAATTAGTCTATGCTGAAAAAATAATAATTATCTATAAATAAAAATATTTTTATTAAAATAAAGTTTGGTACAAAAAAATAATTTTCAGCAGAGACTAATCAATGTATATATTTTCTTGAGGTTTGTTCGGTGTAATCCCATTGCAAATCAGCTTACTGTTTCAGCACGTGAATAATCATATTAAAATGATGGGTTATAAAAGCTAAATCTATTTTTCCCTGCTTGCTTTGATTTATATAATGCTTTATCTGCACATTTATATAAAGTTGTAAAATCGCATCCACAATCAGGTGCACACGCTATACCTATAGAAACTGCAACTGGTTTATGTGAGTCAGGTGCAAAACTTATACTGTTTATACCGGTTAAAAGGTTTGTTGCAAGACTATTTACACGCTCAGTTGAGGAACAGTTTTTAAGAAAAATTATAAACTCATCTCCGCCAATGCGACCTAAAATATCAGAGTTGCGAAAATTTTTCTTTATTTGCTCAGCCACATTTTTGATAATTATATCGCCCTGTAAGTGACCGTATGTGTCATTTATTCCTTTAAAATTATCAATATCTAGAATAATTAAAAAATGTTGTTGTACAGAGTTTAGTGTTTCAGCAAGCGCTTCTGAAATTTTATATTCTGTGCTCCCTTTGTTGAGCAAACCCGTCATAGCATCAGTTTCAGCTTTAAGCATAAGTGTTCGTTCTGTAGCAATATTAGTAAATTTACCAACAGCTAAAACTTTCCCATCCTGTCTTTGAAAAATTCTATAGCAAACTCTACACCAGTTCATGTCGTCATTTTTATCCCTGATACGAAATTCTTCATGTTGTTCTATATGGTTGTTCATATTTTTTAAAAGTCTTTCAAAAATGGGGTAATCTTCTGGATATACAAGCTCTCGCCTTACAACTTCTTCTGCAAAATTAGCTATATAGTTATCAAAATTGAATACAAAAACAGCTTTCCCGGTAAACATTATCGAACCTGTTTCAATATCGTATTCAAACATAATTTCTTCTGATAAATCTAGAAGGATTTGATTTTGATCTTTAAAATCTTCATATTCATCTTCAAGTGTGACATATTCTGTAATATTTTCTGCTATGCAGTGTATGGTTTCTTCAGCAAGACAAACTATAAATTTATACCATACATCTCTTGCTTCCAAATTTTTAAAAGAAATATTAAATTCAAAACGAGTAGTATGGCTACAATTATTTTCTTGCTTGCTTATATGGCTCAGCTCAAGCTCTAACCTTGAATGAAAAGTTTTATAGTGAACATTTGATAAAACATCTTCTAATGCTTCAGTAATTCCGAAAATAGTATTGAAATTTGCGTCTGCATAGATAAGATGTAAAGTTTTAGCAGATAAAGTAAAGTAAATGCTGTTAGCATTTTCAAGCAAGTGATTAAAAATTGCATATTGCTTTGTAATCATATAAAAATTATACCTTTGTATAGAGCAAAAAATAGAGAAAGATATATCATATAAATCTCTAAGAGATTATATCAGTGACTATCTTAAATGTCTATAAAAATTGTATTCTTATTTTTTTATATTCTGAGAATGAACTTTTCTAAAGTTTAATATAAGAAAATAATAAAAAAATAGCGAGTTAATAGGATTTAATTTCATAAAACCTAACTGTCGGTAAATTTAGAATTCTTCATGGAAAATCACCTGTTAAATATCTATCAGATAAAATACACTACTTTTTTTGGGGAGTATTACCGCACGTTGCCTTCAAGTGCAACGTTGTGGACGCCTACAAGTAAATTGTGGCTCACTTTACGGCACGCAAAGCTGACGCCTTTGCTTACAGCTTTGGATAGCCAATGCTTCAAAATCTTTTTTTTAGTTCAAAATCTGCAAGAAAATCGCTTGTTCCAAGCTTATTTCTTGCAGATTTTTTGTGTTCTTTTTGTTAACTTTACTTTTATTAACAATGTGTTATCAGATTTTTCAGCATCAACTAAATAAAAAGTTTTTTAGTAAAATAAGGCTAAAACTTTTATAACTTCATTATTAACGCTGACTATCTAAATTGATATTGTATTTTTGAGCTTTACGATATAAGGTTGGGCGACTAATTCCAAGTTTTTTGGCACATTGGCTCAAATTACTGTTATAGTGGATTAATGCTGATTTTATAGCATCTTCTTCCAACGCATCTAAAGTCTGAATACTTTTATTCTTAGGTAAAATCATCTTATTATGAGGTTCTGTAAAATTAAAATACTCAAGCTCAAGTTTTGAACCTTGAGCCAAGTGAATTGCCCTTTCAACTGCATTTTCCAACTGCCTAACATTGCCAGGCCAATGGTAATCAGTCAGCAGTTTTTGAGCATCTTGGCTAAGTTGTTCTATAGATTTATAGCCGTGGCGTTTCATAAAAAATTCGGTTAAAATTAGAATATCTGATTTACGATCTCTAAGAGGTGGAACTGTTAGATAGAGGGTTGAAATGCGGTAAAATAAATCAGGCCTAAATCTTTCAAGATGTGCTTCATGTATCAAATCCTTATTGGTTGCTGAAATAACGCGTAAATTTATTTTTCTGGTATGCACACTGCCAACACGCCTAAGTTCTCCTGTTTGTAGAACCCTAAGCAGTTTAACCTGCATATCAAAAGGCATATCTCCAATTTCATCAAGAAAAAGTGTTCCCGTATCTGCTATTTCAAACTTACCTGGCCTACCGCCCTTAAGGGCTCCGGTAAAGGCTCCGTCCTCATAACCAAATAGCTCACTTTCTAACAGTTCTTTGGGAATAGCTCCACAGTTTAATGCTACAAATGGCTTATTTTTTCTGTTGCTTGCATTGTGTATGGCTTGGGCAAAAAGTTCTTTACCTGTTCCCGTTTCACCCAAAATTAGCACAGGAGCATCATTTTTAGCGGCAATTTTGGCAATATGAATGGCAGAGTTTAAGTTTTTATTCTTGCCAACTATACTTTGAAAAGTAAAATTTGCTTCAACACCGGCAATTTCCATAGCCAGTTCTACCATTTCTTTTTTTTCGGTAATACTTAAAATTGCTCCAATAGTTTCATTATTTTCCATAACTACAGGAGTTAAGGAAACAAAGTTAGAACCTTTTGGTGTATTGATTTCTCTAATTAAAAATCCCTTTTTTGACTTTAGCTCAACACTAAGATCAATATCAGTTTTTACTAACTCATTGAACTGCTTTCCAATATTTTTTTTTGGTAAATTGAGAAGGTTACAAGCTTTTTGATTAGATTGTACAATTTTTCCAAACTGATCCACAGTAACAATTCCCCTAGTTCCAGCTTCTAAAATAGCTTGTAAGTATTTATTCTTTATAGCCATTTCTCTGGAAGTGTGGTTTTCTTTAATGGTTGATTTAATTGCTTCTGCAGCCTGACAAACTAAGCCTAAAGTGTGTATGTGCATACGCTCAGAGTATCCGCTTAGGCTTATTACGCCAAGAAACTCTCCATTCATTCCAAAAATTGGGGCAGCTGTATTGCTAATATTTTTGGCATATATGGCATACATTTTATTGCCCGGAATAAAAAAAGGTTTTTTTTCAACGATAGTTAAACCAATGGCACAGGTTCCCATGTCTTGCTCTGTCCAACGATAGCCGGGCATACAGTTGCGCTTTTCAAAATGATCATATATTTCATCATCTCCTAGTATATACAAAATATAACCATCACTATCTGTCATAACTACACAAAAACCGCTATCCCTTAGTAAATTATAGAGAGTTTCTATTTTTTCAATGGCAATATTTAACCATGGGTTTTGAGCAATACGCTTATTTAATTGCTTACTATTAAGCTTTGGTCCTATTGGTGCTTTAGTAAGATATGGATTTATATTATATTTTCTAGATCTTTCTTGGGATTTGGCAATGGCTATTTCCATACTCTCAAAACTTAAGTCGGCTATTTTCATACTAACACCTTAAAATATATGTAAGATTATTATGTAAAAGATTTATTAGTGTAATAAAAAGTTACAATGTAACAAAACATTACAATAATTAATATTTCAGGTCAATTATTTTATTTCTAATGGTTTAAGCTAAGAAATAAAATTTTTAATCAAAAAGTGTAATAAAATATTACATTATTGCTTATGCTTTTTAGCTTTTTTATTGATTGTATTTTTATTATAATACTGAAATTAAATAATATAAAATTTATGGAATAAAAATTGCTGATAAAAGTAAAAAATATAAAAAGGGGCTTTCATTATGATAGATAGCAATAAAATTGTAAAAGGTGGAAAGCGTTTATATGACACACCTATTGGAATTATATGCCTTGAATCTTTTTTCCCAAAGCTGATTGGACATGTTCGCAATCCTCGCACTTATGATTTTCCAACCATAACCCATGTGGTTCAAGGTGTTGATATACCAAAACTACTTTTTAATCCAAGTCCTGACCTTTTGGCTCCATTTGTTGAGGCTGCTAAACTACTTGAAAAAGAGGGAGTACACGCCATTACCGGTAGTTGCGGATTTTTAGCCATGTTTCAAAAAGAAATTTCTGCAGCAGTACAAATTCCTGTTTTTATGTCCAGTTTATTGCAAATACCAATTATTAGAGCCATGCATGGCAGTTCTGCCAAAATTGGTGTATTAACCGCCAGTGCAAAAGCTTTAAAGCCGGAGCATTTTAATTCTTGGGGTGGGGACATTAATGATGTTATCATCAAGGGCATGGACGGTAATGAAGAGTTTGAGAGCACAATTTTATCCTATCAGCGTTTTGATTTTAAGATTGAACAACTTGAAAAAGAAATTGTAGGCACAGCCCTAAATTTTATTAGTGAAGCAAAGCTTGATGCCCTTTTGCTTGAATGTACTGACTTACCTCCATTTGCAAGACAAATCCAAGAGCAGAGCTCTGTGCCTGTTTATGATATTAATTCCTTGGTTAGAATGGTAGAATCTGCAGTTCGCTGGAAATTTTAATTCAGTTAATAAGCCTATTAAATTCATGGTGGTTCTGGTATGTACTTAAATTTAAAGCATAAAATAATATGTGAAGTTATAATTAGCCTTACATTATTTGCTATATATTTTGCCCTTTATTTGAACACTGATTCATTAATTATCAGTACATTTTTCCTGGGTGCAGATTCAACTGTTTTTCCAAAAGCCATAAGCTTAGCCACTAGTGTGCTTTGTGCTTTATTAATAATTAACAGTATAACTATATATATTAATTATAAAAAAAATAAAATCACCGATTATATGAAAACCATGGTAAGTGGCAATGAAGAGTATTATCCTGCTGCCAGAATATTGATTTATCTTTTTACTTTGGTTTTATATTGTCTTGGTTTTTACTATCTAGGTTTTTTGATTTCCACTCCCTTTGTTTTAATAATTGTCGGATATTTATTGGGGCTAAAGCGTATTTTTATAGCCATAATATTTGCCATAGCATTTACCATTTTGCTTGATTATGGCACCTTACATTTTTTACAAATTCTTTTGCCTCGCGGTGAGTTATGGGGATAGATTATGATTGCTGAAATTTTTGAAGGACTAATTTCCATACTAAATTATCAATCCATTTTTGCAATTTTCTTTGGCATTGTTGTGGGGTTATTTTTTGGTGCAATTCCTGGT
>CAYJHF010000028.1:16522-17933 GCA_964369905.1 uncultured Mailhella sp.
ATACTATTGCCGGTTACCTTTTATGTTAGCCCTTTAGTCGGTATTCCCATGCTTCTTGGAATTTACAAGGCAGCCATTTATGGGGGATCAATAACAGCCATACTATTAAATACTCCTGGGGCTGCTCCGGCTGTCTGTACGGCTATGGACGGATTTCCATTAACCAAACAAGGAAAGGCCGGTAAGGCTCTTAACGCAGCTTTAACCGGTTCAATTTTTGGGGATACTTTTAGTAATATTTTGTTGATTTGCGTGGCCGCTCCCATTTCATTTGTGGCCATTAAAATTGGCCCTGTGGAGCAGTTTTGTCTTATCCTTTTATCATTGACAGTTGTAGGCAGTATTTCAGGCAATTCCATTATTAAGGGTATGATTTGTGCCGGCTTTGGAATAATGCTTTCTACAGTTGGGGTTTCAGGGGTTAGCGGAGCGATTCGCTATACTTTTGGAACAGACGTCCTGCTTTCCGGAATTGCCCTAACTCCCATGGTTATCGGGATACTTTGTTTGCCTGAAATTATTCATCAAATCGGAACAAATACCAAACAATTTGTTCAGCAGAAATTTGATTTAAAAGGTGATGACGGGCGACTTACCTTTGCTGAATTTAAAAGTAATATTGTTTTAATGATTCGCTCTTCCGTAATCGGTTCCATTATTGGAGCATTACCGGGACTTGGAGCTTCACCGGCAGCCTTTATGGCCTATTCAGAAGCCCAAAGAAAATCTAAAACTCCAGAACTGTTTGGTAAGGGTAATATTGAAGGGGTTATTGCTCCTGAAACAGCCAATAATGCCACCACAGGATCAGCCATGATTCCACTTCTTACACTTGGTATTCCGGGTGATGACGTTACAGCCGTGCTAATGGGCGCCTTTCTTATTCAAGGCTTAACTCCTGGGCCTAATATCTTCTTTGATCATACAACAGTGGTTTATGGTATTTTTGCTTCTTTGTTATTATGTGATTTTATCCTTTATTTTGTGGCAAAATTTGGCTTTAGATTTTGGGTTCGCATTGTTGAAATGCCAAGATATATTATATTTTCCGCGGTTACTGTTTTGGCTTTTTTAGGAACTTACTCCATAAGTCAAAGTATGTTTGATATTGTCTGTTTGATTATTTTTGGAGTAATAGGATATTTAATGCGCATTTTCCATTTTAGCGCAGGTGCTATGATTATTGGGTTTATTCTTGGCCCAATTTTGGAAAAATCCTTTAACCAAAGTATGACTCTTTCAGATGGTAGCTTTTTAATCTTTGTACAAAAACCCATTGCAGTTATTATTTTATTAATCACTTTAGCTAGTATTATAAGTATTTATAGAATGAGAGCAAAGCATAATAAAACAGCTGAAAGTAGTTTAGACAATTAATAAAAAATAGTCAGAGGAAAACTGTAAATTAATA
>CAYJHF010000029.1:0-17866 GCA_964369905.1 uncultured Mailhella sp.
TGTTTTGTGTATATCCTTAGTCAATCCCCAGCCTGCATAAAAAGGCATTCCAAAGCAATAAACTTTCTTACCTAAAAGCAGTGCATCTAAGCCAAGCTGTGAGCCAACGGTATAAACCACTTCGGCTTGTGATAAGATGGAGATGGAAGAAACATCATTACGCAAAACTTGCACACCATTGGCTTCTGCAATTTTTCGCAAATATCCTTTACGTTTATTGGTGCGAACAGATTTTGGATCAAGAAGAAAAAAAGCAGCTCCTGAATGATTTTTCTTGGCACTGGCCAACATTTCATAAAAGCTTTTATCACTGGCCATTATTTTTTTTAATTTTCCCTTGCTTTGACGTTCTTCATCTAAAATTACAACTCTCTTACGCCCTGAGGGTGTTGAAAGTTGGTAAGGAGAAGCATCGGGAGCATATTTATCACTACTAAGTCTGTAGCCTAAGAGTTCGTTAATTAAGTTGTATGATTCACTATTGATGTAAGGTGCTAGAGCAGGAAAAGCCTTGGATAAATTATCTAAGAAATTTCTTACAAAAGTTGATAGTTCAGCAGTAGATTCTTTATTCTCATCAGTTATGCAAAAGTTTTTAGTTGAATTTTGCCTGTTTATAGCCTTATTATTGGCTTCAAAGTAGCTGAATAAATTAGGAATTTCACGCATATACTCTTCCCATTCGCTGGGCTTTGTTGCGTCTTGATAATTACCAAAACGCTCAAGCATAAATGAGCTTGGATTATGTCCAAGTAGGCGGTAATGGCCTTCATGCACAGCCCAAAAGTCAAAACCAAATAGCTTGGCTAAGAAAGAAAAGCGTCCTTTAAAGCCCAAAACAGCCAAAACATTTTTTCTTTCTTTTAAAGCTTTATGAAAGGGAATAAACTCATATTCCGGATAAATATTTTGTATTTTACCAATAAAATCCCAGGGGAAATACGTTACTTTTTTCTTTTGTGATTTTTGCCCCTGAACTTCTTGTTCTTGTGCTTCATTATTGGTATTTGTGCTTACTTCTTGCATAATTTTATATTTCCCAAATACTAAAGGTTTTACTAGCGAATTACAAAATAAGACTTTGGAAAGCGTTCTTGTAATTTATTTCTTGCTCTAAGGGCAGAATAATCTGTTTTATAAGGTCCTGATTGTACTAAGTAAAAATCTTTGTCACTGAAAACTTCCGTGGGAAAGCCTTGCAGGCGCAATGTAGACGCTAAATCATTGGCCATGGATTTGTCATCAAAAAGTGTTAGCTGTAAAAAGTATGCTCCGGAAATACTACTCACATTATTTAAGTCTTCTGTGAGTTCAATATTTACGGAAGGAATTAATGCAATGGGGGCGTTCATATTAGTAGGTATTGTGCTCTGTGTTGGTGTTACGGAGGTATTTGCTTTAGAAGCAATTTCTTTAGGAGTAATTGTATTTGTTGTATTTATGCTGGCACTTGAACTTTGCCCATAAGCTGCTGTATAAACCCCAGATGAATTTTGAGAACTTATAGCTTGGTTTTGAGTATTAGCATTATATGGATTAATGCCTTGATTGCTTGTATTACCTGTAGTTGGCTTGGCAGGGCTATTTGCTTTAGAAGCACCTGCAAGCTTGGCATTGTCAAAGGTTATGCCATAAGCACTACCCACCACACTGCTTGTTGTTTCACCAAAGCGGTTATAATTATTGGACGGAAGTCCGGAGGTTGTAGCCATGCCAACTGCTCCAAGCTTACCTGTTCCAAGGTTTACTGTTCCTAACGAATTACTTGTGCCACCTGAAACCTTACCTATGTCAGCAGACTCACCTTCAACGTGTAAAAATACCTTGGCCGTTCCACTTGTTAGCATATCGATTTCTTTAGCTGCTCCCTCTGAAAGATCAATAATTCTGTCATCATGGAAAGGGCCACGATCATTAATTCTCACCACCACAGATTTGCCATTCTCAAGGTTTATTACTCTAATCATGGTGTTAAAAGGAAGTAATTTGTGGGCCGCTGTAATGCCTCGTTGATTATATTTTTCTCCATTGGCGGTCAGTTTTCCGTGAAATCCAGGGCCATACCACGAAGCTATTCCAACTTCGGTAAAACCATTACTGGCGGTATAAGGAGTATATTTTTCACCCAGAACTTCATAGGTTTTACCCTTGGGCAAGTGGCTATTATTATTTTCGTTTAGTTTTAGGTAATAACTGCCACTCTTTCTGTTGCTGTCCAAATCCCCACTACCGATTGGAACATCACTGCCCAATTGTTTTTGTGAGCAAGCGGAAAAAAACATAGTAAATCCTAAACATAAAGCTGAGAGTTTTTTATTTATTTTTAGCATAGTCTTACCTCAAATTCTGTTATAATCTATAAAAAATATCGCAAAAGCGCCACAATAACCATTCCCACACTTAAAGTTAAAAATAAACTTTTGCTAAGGTAGGCTGTAATTGTGGTTGGGATAAAGGCTAATAGAAATACATTTTCAGCAGAAATAAAAAATTTTTCATTTTGCATAAATATTTCCGGGGCAACTAAGGCCGCTAAAATGGCCGGCGGCACATAAGACAGCCAAATTTGTAACATTTCCGGCATTTTTCTTTTAGCCAAAAAAGTTATGGGCAACATTCTTGGCAAGAGAACTCCCAAGGACATACCAAGGGTGCATAGAGCTAAAAAAGTATTATCCACTTATATTTTCCTCAAAATTTTCTGTTTTATTGATTTCACAAATTTTGTGTTTTTTTTGAAATAAATATAAACCAAGGCTGGCTGCCAAAATTGTGGCTAAAATAATGCTCCAGCGTCCAAAACCACAGTAAATAAAAAATAAGGAAAGCATGGCCGCAAATATGGCCACAAAAATGGAAATACGCTCAAGACAAAAGGGAACAAGCAGGGCAATAAACATACTTGGTAAGGCAAAATCAAGCCCCAAAGGCCTAACATCTGTTACTAAATCACCGGAAAAAGCGCCGAGGGCAGAGCCAAAAATCCAGCCAAAGTGTGCCACTAAGGAACAACTGAGAATTTGTGCAACGCTAACCACTCCTCCGGCTTTGACATAGGAAATATTTGAGGCGAAAACTTCATCTGTTTGAAAAAATGAAAGAAAGTTTTTCCAAAAAGTTGGTAGAGGTTTCCAAGGAGTTACAAGGGCAGCCGCCATTAACACATGGCGTAAGTTTATCATGCAGTTGGCAATAATTATGGAAATAATAGAAGCTCCTGCTCCAATCATTCCTGCGGCAATAAACTGTCCTGCTCCGGCAAAGACAAAAACAGACATGGCAATAGCCCAGTATGCACCAATTCCATTTTTAACTGCTAAAACTCCATAAGCAAAGCCGAGGGGCAAATAACCAATCATAATAGGGAGGCCCATTTTGATGCCCGTTCTTACACTTTGATTTTTAAAAAAATCACTCATTTTTATACCAAATATTAAAAATTGCTATCTCAAAACCTCTAAACAATTGGGGAACTTTGCATAATTAGTCCACGCTGAACAACTCTTTTTTTTGAGCCAAACTTTTGTAAGTTCTTTATAAAAAATTAATATCAGCGAAAAATCAAGTATTTTCACTGCAAAACACCTTGATTTTTTATAACCTAAATTATAAATAAGTCTAGTAATAAAAATGCTGTATTTTTGATTTATACTGTTTTATTAGATGGTTAGTCTATGTTGAAAAATAATGATTTAATATTTATAATTGTGTTTTCAAGGTAAATTAGTTCACGCAGGTAATCTATAACCAAAACTGTGGATTTTGAGCATAAAATTCCTGAGCAAGTTGTAAATCTTCCGCTGTGTCAACTCCATGCGTCCCACTTTCCACTATACTCACACTGATGGAAATATTATTTTCAAGTAATCTTAATTGTTCTAATTTTTCAGTTTCTTCCAAGGGGCTTGGCTTGAAACTAGCCATAATTTCCAAAATATCAAACCTAAAGGCATAAATGCCCAGATGCCCAATATAAGGAGCTTTGGCCAAATTATCTCTGATATAGGGAATGGGTGAGCGAGAAAAGTATAGAGCTTTATTACTTTTTGTTAAGACTATTTTTACTTGATTGGGTGATAAAATCCGTTCTTTGTCAAGGGTAGGGTCTAAAATAACCCCAAGGGTTGAGCACTCAACATTGCTTTGCTCTTTAAATGGTTTTATAATTGCTTCAAACATATTTTTAGTCAAAAAAGGTTCATCACCTTGAACATTTACTACAATACTATCAGAGCTTAATTCTAATTTTTTAGCTGCTTCACGCACTCTATCTGTTCCTGTTGAATGGGAAGTTGAAGTCAAAATATAAGGAACTTGTAACTCTTTGGCTTTTTCTTCAAGACGTTCATCGTCGATGGCCAAATAAACCTCTGTAAAGCAATTGCTCTGCAAGGCTCTTTGGTAAACATGATAGAACAAGGGTTTATCACCAATCAAAGCTAAAGCCTTGGCAGGAAAGCGAGTAGAAGCATACCTAGATGGAATGATGGCATAAAATTTATTTTTGCTTGGCATAATAAGTCCTAAATTTATAAAAAAATAAAAAATTATGTAAATTTCCCTTGACGCTTTTTTTCTTTGCTATATTTTTCTGACAGACACTAGTTTTTTAAAAAAGTCCTTCTGAAAAGAAAGTAGCTGCATAACTAATTGTGCAAAGCTTTCAAAGAGAGTATTATGAAAGACCTAATTATAGTGGAATCACCGGCTAAAGTCAAAACTATTAAAAAATTCCTAGGCAGTAAGTTTCTGGTTGAAGCCAGTGTTGGCCACATTAGAGATTTGCCCTCCAAAGAAATCGGGGTTGATGAAGAAAGTTTTATCCCAAACTATGTAACCATAGCCGGTAAAGAAAAGGTGGTAAAATCTTTAAAAGAAGCCGCCGCCAAAGCTGAAACCGTCTATCTTGCCCCCGACCCGGATCGAGAGGGTGAAGCCATTGCTTGGCATATTGCCGAAAGCATTAAGCCGGTTTCAAAAAATATTAAGCGTATACAATTTAATGAAATTACTGCTAAGGCAGTTAAAGAAGCTCTTGAAAACCCAAGGGAAATCAATTCAAACCTCTTTGAAGCCCAACAAGCAAGAAGAGTTTTAGATCGTTTAGTGGGCTATAAAATTTCTCCTTTACTCTGGAAATCAGTAAAAAGAGGAATTTCTGCCGGACGGGTGCAATCCGTGGCCTTGCGTTTGGTGGTCGAGCGGGAAGAAGAGCGTTTGGCCTTTGTTCCTGAAGAATATTGGAATTTCAAAGCAATGGTTAGTGCAGATAGTGCATTTCGTCTTGATTTAGCCAAAATTAATCAGAAAAAAGTTAATATTCCCAATGAAGAAACAGCATTGGCTGTTGAAAATGCTTTAAAAGGGCAAAATTTTGTAGTGGAAAAGGTTGAAGAAAAAGAAAGAAATCGCTCACCCTTACCACCATTTACCACTTCCACTTTGCAACAAGCGGCCAACCAAAGATTGAACTTCGGAGCAAAGCGCACCATGACTACTGCCCAAAGACTTTATGAGGGCATTGACATTGAGGGGCATGGAACTTTAGCCTTAATTACCTATATGAGAACAGATTCTGTGCGCATTGCCGCAGAAGCCATAACTTCAGCTACTGAATTTATCGCTAAAGAATATGGTAAGGAATATTGTGCGGCCGGTGGTAATGGACGTGCTTTTAAAGGTAAAAAAAGTGCTCAAGATGCTCACGAAGCCATTAGACCTGTTGATGTAAACGTTTTACCTGAGCAAATTAAGCACGCCCTCACTCCTGAACAATATAAGCTTTATAACTTGATTTGGGCAAGATTTGTAGCTTCACAAATGGCTGTGGCCAAGTTTCACGACACAAATGTGACAGTTGTTTGTGAAAATAAAAATTCTGACTTGGCAAAGCTAAGTGAGGTTGAAAAAAATCTTTACCCTTTCCATTCCCAATGGAAAACTAAGGGAGAGCGTTTGCTCTTTCCCGGTTTTTTAAAGGTAATGAGCTTACAAGAAGACAAAATAGAAGAATTGCCTGCTCTTAGTGAAGGGCAAGTATTGAAACTTGATAGTATAACAAAAGAACAAAAATTCACCCAACCAAGCCCAAGATATACAGAAGCTTCACTGGTTAGAGAACTAGAAGAAAAAGGTATTGGTCGCCCTTCTACCTATGCAACCATTATTTCCACCATTCAAGACAGGGAATATGTAAGGCTTGAAAATAAACATTTTGTACCAACCGACCTTGG
This sequence comes from uncultured Mailhella sp., assembly GCA_964369905.1. Taxonomy (GTDB): domain Bacteria; phylum Desulfobacterota; class Desulfovibrionia; order Desulfovibrionales; family Desulfovibrionaceae; genus Taurinivorans. The sequence goes on from CAYJHF010000029.1 coordinate 6,234, forward strand.
CAATGTGGTTTGCTCACAGCTTAGGGATAATTTCCCCAAATTAATGAATGTAGATTTTACCGCAGGTATGGAAGAAAACCTAGACAAAGTGGCTGATGGTGAAATGGCTTGGGTAAAATTATTATCTGAATTTAATACTGACTTTGTGGCAACACTTGAAAAAGCTTCCAAGGAAATGAAAGCTGTAAAATCAGGGATTGAAACCAATTATCCTTGTCCAAAATGTGAAAAGCCCCTAAATATTAAATTTGGTAAAAGCGGTGAATTTGTAGCTTGCACAGGCTATCCTGAATGTAAATTCACCTCAAACTTTAGCCGTGATGAAAATGGTGATATTCAATTACAGGCCGCTCCTGAATATGAAGTAGTGGGTGAATGTCCAAAATGTAAGGGCGATGTTGTTTTGAAAAAATCCCGCATGGGCGGACGCTTTTTAGCTTGCTCTAACTATCCAAAGTGTGATTTTATTGCTCCATTTTCCACAGGAGTAAAATGTCCGGCTTGTGATGAGGGTGTAATTGTTGAAAAAAGCTCAAAAAAAGGGAAGATTTTTTACTCCTGCAACACTTATCCCAAATGTGATTTTGCTCTCTGGGATTACCCCATAGCCAAACCCTGCCCCAAGTGTGATTCTCCTGTTTTAGTGCGTAAATACACAAAAACCAAGGGACATCACATTGCTTGCCCTGAAAAAAAATGTTCCTATACTTATATTGAGGGTGAAGACGGAGAATTTCTTGAAACTGAACCCACTGTGCAACTTTTACTTGATACACAACCTAGCAAAGCTAAAGCCACAACGGAAAAAGTAAAAAAAACAACCAAGAAAAGCACAGTTAAGGCTAAAGAAGATGAACTTGAAGAAGTAAACAATAAGAAAGAAGGTGAAGTCGAACTAACAGAAAAACCAAAAAGAAAAAGCTCGGCGAAAACTAAAAAAGAAGAAATAAAAGATGTTGGAGAAAAAGTTGAACAAAGCTTAGAGTTAACTTCTCCCATTAAGGATAGTAATCTTAAGCAAGTTAAAATATTTACAGATGGTTCTTGCCTTGGCAACCCCGGCAATGGGGCTTATGCCGCCATTTTAGACTATGCCGGCAAACGCAAGGAAGTGGTGGGTGGATTTACAAATACCACGAATAACCGTATGGAATTATTGGGAGTAATTGAAGGTTTAAATTTACTTAAAGAACCTTGTTTAGTTGAGTTATACACAGATTCTCAATATGTGGCCAAGGCCATTAATAATGGTTGGTTGGCCAATTGGAAGAAAAATGGTTGGAAAACAAGCCAGAAAAAACCTGTAAAAAATCAAGACTTGTGGATAAAGTTTGATGAAGCCATAAGCAAGCATCAAGTAAACTTTAACTGGGTTAAAGGCCATGCAGGGCATGAGGAAAATGAACGCTGTGACGAATTGGCCAGAACAGAGGCCGCTAAGCCTGATTTACCCAATGATGCAGGCTATGAAGGTAATGAATAGATTTTATTATTCATGTGATTTTTAGGCATGTGAATCTAATTTGGGGGCTTTGCCCCCAAACCCCCAGCAAAGGGAGTGACTCCCTTTGCAAACCCCGTGGATTTTTTCAAACTTTGTTTGAAAAAATAGTTTTAAGTTAGCAAAAAAGCTTCAATAAAAAGTTTTGGAAAAGGGGGTTCGGGGGAAATAACCTTTTTCAAAAGCTTTTTCCCCCAAAAGAATATAAATTAGATTGACGTGGATTTTTAGGAGATTTTATGAAAACAATTGGATTGCTTGGGGGGGTTAGCCCCGAAAGTAGTTTGGTCTACTATAAACTTTTTAACCAATTAACTCGCGAAAGGCTTGGCGGTTTTCATTCGGCAAAAATACTTTTTTATAGTGTGGATTTTCACTATATTGAGCATCATCACGCCACAGGTGAATGGGATATTTGTGTTGAGCACATGGGGCTTGGAGCTAAAAGCCTTGAAAAAGGCGGAGCAGATTTTATATTAATAGGTTCAAACACCATGCACCGCATTGCTCCTGATTTACAGGCCTTGGTAAATATTCCTATAATCCATATTGCTAAAGCAACCATTGAGAAAATCAAAGAAAAAAACTTAAATAAAATAGCCTTGCTTGGAACAAAAGCAACCATGACGGGAACATTTTATAAGGAACACCTAGAAAATGCAGGAATTGAGGTAATTACCCCGCAAGTTGATGATATTGAAATAATAAATGAAATTATCTTTAGTGAACTTTGCAAGGGGATTATTAATCCAAACTCCAAAAAAGTATTTTTTGAAATTGTGGACAAATTAATTGCGCAAGGCATTGAGGGAGCTATTTTAGGTTGTACCGAGCTTTGTTTAATCGCTTCTCAAGAAGACACAAATCTGACCTTGTTTGACACAACACTTATTCACGCTCAAAAAGCCGTTGATTTAGCCTTAGGGCTTGATGTTAATTAGTCGATGCTGAAAATAATAATAACTATATGTAAGTAAAAAGTTTTTTATTAAAATAAATCTAAAACTTTTGCAAGAAATAAGTACAGAAGATGTAATTTACTTGCAAAAGCTTGGTGCAATAAAATTGCAACCTCTGCACACTAAATTTATAAAAAATAATTGGGCAGAGGTTTTGCTTAAAGTCAAAATCTGCAAGAAAATTGCTTGTTTCAAGCTTATTTCTTGCAGATTTTTTGTGTTTTTTTACTAATTTTATTTTTATTAACAATATTTTGTCATATTTTCAGCATTGACTAACTAACAACTTCTTGTTCTTCAGTTTCCTTAGTCTTGCAAGAGCAAAGGGTATTCTTGCCCTTGGTAACCATGTTTTCTGCCCAAGCAGAAACCTTATTGCCGGCGCAACTTGCCTTATTCAATACTGGGTTTAAAGCACCTGATCTATAAAGGGCATAAGAGCCAATTCCAAGAGCCGCAAGTCCTAAAATTCTATATAGTCCCATTTTATTCTCCTTTTTTGTGCACACTTTGTGCAATCAATCTGATTAAAATATAAGCATTGCGTGCAACTTTGTCCAGTGATTTTTTTTATATCTATCCAAAATAATTGAATTTTCAAAAAAAGAATTTCAAAGTCATATTTATTATTTTAAATTTTTATCCAAAAAATCTAAAATAATATTACAAAGCTCTTCAATATTTTTAGTTCCATCAAGATAGATTTCAGGATTTAATGGTTTTTCAAAAGGTGAAGATATTCCTGTAAAATTTGGTAACTCTCCATTTCTGGCCCTTTTATAAAGCCCCTTTGGATCACGTTTTTCGCAAACTTCAATTGGAGTATCCAAAAATATCTCTATAAATTCATTTTCAGCAAAAATTGTGCGTATATTTTCCCTATCTTTATTAAAAGGTGAAATAAATGTTGCCAAAACAATTAACCCTGCATCAAGCATTAGTTTGGCTACATTTGATGCTCTGCGAATATTTTCCACCCTATCAGCTTCTGTAAAGCCCAAATCTTTATTTAATCCATGTCTTAGGTTATCTCCGTCTAGTTGATAAATATGCTTACCTCTGGCATATAGCATTTTGCCAAGTGCATTGGCTAGGCTAGACTTTCCTGAGGCAGAAAGACCAACGAACCAAAGAACAAATGGTTTTTGGTTTTTTTGTTTGGCATACATTTCTTTGTTGAGATCAAAATTATGCCAAACCACAGAATGGCTTCTATATAAATCATATAAAATCATTCCACAAGCAATGGTTTGGGCAGAAATTTTATCAATAAATAAAAAAGATCCAAGTTGTTTATTTTGTTTATAGGGCACAAAGGGCAAGGGACGAGAAAGAGAAAACTTAATTCTGCCAATTTCATTATTTTTTAATACCTTGGCATTTTGTTCTTCATGGTTTTCCAGATTGAGCTTGGCTGAAATCTCCAAAATGGTTGCAGTTGCTTCATAATGGCCAATTTTACATAAATATGTTCTGCCCACCATTAAATCATTCTTGCCCATGGAAATTATCTTGGCTGAAAACATTTCTGCAATTTTTACTGTTTCAGATTGTTCTGCCAAAACATAGCCTCGGGCAATATCAATAAAATCATCAATCACCAAATTTATGGCTTCACCAGCGTAAGCTTGATCTTGTTTGCCATCATAAGTAAAAATATCATGAATTTTTGCAGTTTTTTTAGATGGTAAAATTGCTATTTCTTGATTTTTTGCAACTTTACCGGTTAAAATAGTTCCGCCTAGTGCTCTTTTTAGCTTATTTTTATCATCATTGTCATAAAAAGGTGTGACTTGCTGAACCGGAAAAATAAATTCTTCCTTATTTTTTACAATTTCAAAATCTTCTAAGAGTTTTAATAAGGGTTTTCCGCTATACCAAGGAGTATTTAAACTGTTTTGGCAAATATTATCACCATAAAGTGCAGAAACAGGGATATAATCAATATGTTTTATATCAAGTTTTTTGGCATAATTATCGCAAAAATCACGCACCTTATTATAGTATTCTTGAGAATAGTTTAAAGCGTCCATTTTATTGATAGCAATAATTACTTGTTCAATGCCCATTAATTCTACAATTGACAAATGCCTTCTGGTTTGCACAAGTAAACTTTCATGGTTTAAATTGTCATGCACCTTGGTTACATCTACCAATAAAATGGCCAAATCCACCTGACTTGCACCTGTAATCATATTCTTGGTATATTCTTCATGCCCCGGAGCATCGGCAATTAAAAAACGTCTATTTTTTGTTGCAAAGGAGCGATAAGCCAAATCAATGGTAATTGACTGTTCTTGTTCAGATAAGAGCCCATCTAAAAGGGTTGAAAAATCAAGTTCCCCACCTAACAGTTTTGCTTCTTCAAGTTTTCTGAGCTGATCTTCATACAAAACATTGCTATCATAAAGCATACGCCCAATTAAGGTGCTTTTTCCATCGTCCACACTGCCACAAGTGATTAAACGAACTATGCTTTTTTCATTACTCTCATGTTCAGTCATTAGAAATATCCCTCTTGTTTTTTCTTTTCCATAGAACCAACTTGATCGGAGTCTATGAGGCGTCCTTGGCGCTCAGAATATCTTGTGGCCTTTAGCTCTTCTATTATTTCAGGTAAATTACTTGCTGTGGATTCAAAACAACCGGAAAGAGGCCAGCAACCAAGGGTTCTAAAGCGCACCATTTTGTCTTGAATTTTATTATTTTCTGGCAAAAAATCCGGCGGTAATTTTTGTTCATCATCAATCATAAGCCAAGTATTAGCATGAAAAATAACAGGACGTTTTTTAGCAAAATAAAGTGGAACTATTTCAATGTTTTCTGCATGGATATATTCCCAAACATCAAGCTCTGTCCAATTAGAGAGAGGAAAACCGCGCATACTTTCATTTTGTGCCAAGCGAGTATTATAAAGCCTCCAAAGTTCTTGTCTTTGGGCTCTGGGATCCCAGCAATGCTTAGTGCGCACAGAAAAAATCCTTTCTTTGGCTCTTGATTTTTCTTCATCACGTCTTGCTCCACCAATGCTTGCATCAAATCCATAAAAATCAAGAGCTTGTCTTAATGCAACTGTTTTCATTATATCCGTGTAGCGAGCTGAACCCACACTAAAGGGAGTAATATTATTTTTTTTACCCTCAGGATTTGAATAAACCAATAAATTAACATTGTGCTTCTTAGCCACAGCATCACGAAATTCTATCATTTGTTTGAATTTCCATTGTGTGTCTACGTGCAAAAGAGGAAATGGAATAGGGGCTGGATAAAAGGCCTTTTTTGCCAAGTGTAAAAGAGCTGAACTGTCTTTGCCTATGGAATAGAGCATAACTAAGTTTTTAAAACTTGCCGCGGCTTCACGCAAAATGTAAATGCTTTCAGCCTCAAGTTCCTTAAGGTAGGATTTCATGGTATTCACCTTGTGTTGTATTTTACACTGACTATAAAATCATAGCCTCGGGAATTGCCACAATAAACTTACAATTCCAATCCTTGGCATAGCTCAATTGCTCAATGATTTCTTCCTTTATATTCCAAGGTGTTATTAAAATATAGTCAGGTTTTGTTTCTGATATTTTATCCGGAGAATAAACCTTAATATGTGAGCCCGGTAAATAGGTATTTTGTTTATGAGGGTTTAGATCAACTGAATAATCAATAAAGTCAGTGGAAATTCCGCAATAGTTAAATAATGTATTGCCCTTGGCCGCAGCTCCATACGCCACAATGGACTTACCCTCATTTTTGAGTTTGATTAATAAACTAAGTAAATTTCTTTTACTTTCTTTAACCTTAGCAGAAAAATCTTCATAAACCTTCAAGCTATCTAAGCCTAAAGCTTTTTCCTTTTCTAAAACCTGTTCAACGCTGGGTAAAATAGCTTGAGTATGGGATTTATGGCAGGCAAAAATTCTCAAAGAGCCACCATGGGTGCTTAACTCTTCCACCTCATAAATTTTTAGGCCATGCTGCTCAAAAAGTTTCTTGGTAAATAATAGTGAGAGGTAAGAATAATGTTCGTGATAAATTGTGTCAAATTGATTTTGTTCAATAATATTAAGAAGGTGTGGAAATTCCACAGTTATGCTTCCACTTGGTTTTAGGGACAGAACCAACCCCGCCGTAAAATCATTAATATTTGGAACATGGGCAAGCACATTGCACATACAAATCAAATCACTTTTAGGCAAATTCTTAGCTAAATTTTCACTGAAAAATTCAATTATGGTATTGATATTCTTGGCCATGGCAACATCTGCCACACTTTTACAAGGTTCAATTCCAAGGTGAGGAATATTTTTTTTCTGGAAATATTGTAATAAATAACCATCATTACTGGCAATTTCCATAACATGGCTATTTTTATCAAGGCCTAGCCTTTTAGTAATCATTTCTACATATTTTTGGGAATGTTCTAGCCATGAAGAGGAAAAGGAACTAAAATAAGAATATTCTTCGGTAAAAATTTCCTCACTGGAATTAAAATCAAGGGTTTGCACCAATTTGCAATTATCACAAACATAGGTGATTAAAGGGTAAGTTATTTCAGGAGCAAATCTTTTTTCATTTTTTAAGTAATTATTCACGGTTGGGGCCATATTTAAATCTGCAAAAATAGTTTTAAGTTCATTTTGGCAAAATCTGCAAGTAATCATCTCTTCCTCCACGTTAGAAGTTGACAAATCAACTATTTTTTTGAAAATCTTCTTCCCAAAGATTTTTTAAACCATTTTTTATTGTATATTTTGGTTTAAAGCCTACTTCATCAAATAAACGCTTGGCATTTCCAATTATTATAGGAGGTTGATTGCTTGGCTCATCTTTGATGATTAAAAATTGTTTTTTATTGAGTAATGTAGCAATATAATTAGCATATTCTGCTAAGCTTATGCCTTCTCCCGTGCAAATATTTACAGCTCCAGTCACTTCACTGTGCAAAAATTCAACAAAGGCAGAGGCTATATCTTTGGAATACATATAATCACGCACAAATGAAGCATAGGAAATTGTCACTTCCTTGTTATTTTCTAGATTTTTAAACAAATGTGGAGTTAATCTTTTTTCGTGCTCGTTTTTACCATAGACATAAAAAATTCTTCCCCAGCCAAAATCTACTGAATTTTTAAGGCAAAATTCATTGGACTTGCTATGTAAATCAGCCTTGCACTGGGCATAAACCGTTGTGGGATTTAGTTCACCATCTTCTTCTAAGGGAGTATTTTTAAACTCATATTCAAAACAAGTTCCTGCAAACACAGCTTTTTTACCACCAAATTCGGCAAAAAGTTTAAGCATTTCAAGACTTGCATCTTTAAACTCATAATTTAAATCACTACTAAGATAATCACCCGTGGTGCACCAAGCAAAATGGAGTAAATGGGTGGCTTGAATATTTGAAAACACTTCTTTTAATCTTAGCTTATCAAAAATATCGCACTGGATCCAATTTATGTTGTTATTTGAATTGTTTATGTTTTTTTTGGAGCTAAGGGCATAAACTTCAAAATTTTTTTCAAGTAAGGGCTCTAGTGTTTCCTTACCAATTAATCCATTTGCTCCGCTTAGTATAACTTTTTTATTATAATAAGTCATAATTTTTATCTCTTTCATTAATAATTAAGCCATCGCAAGCTTTCCATTTGATGCCAATTTTTGGATCATTATAGCGAAGTCCGGCATAGGAATTTGCTTCAAAATAGTTTCCCATCTGATAAAAAACTAAAGTATTGTCAACTAAGGTTTGAAAGCCATGGGCAACAAGTGGAGGAATGTAGAGCATTTTATTATTATCTTCAGTGAGTTCCACCGCTTCCCATTTTAAATAGCTTGTTGAATTTGGGCGTAAATCCACAATTACATCATAAATACCACCCTTGGGGCAATAAACAATTTTTTGTTCAAGGTGTGGAGCTTTTTGATAGTGCAAGCCACGCAAAACATTTTTCTTATAGTTTTTTGAAATATTACACTGGCAAACCTCAAAATCTATCCCAAATTCCTTCAATTCTCGTTTGCAAAATTGACGAGCAAAAGCCCCTCTTTCATCTCTATATTCTTCAAGCTCGATTAAACAAGCGTCTTTTATGATTTTTAGTTGCGATATTTTCATTAAATCAAGGCCTTATTGCCAAATAGCCCAAGGAGCTCTGTGTTCAAGCCACATGGCAGTTAAGTCATTTTTATCCTTTAGTGTATCCATGGGTTTCCAAAAACCATGATGTTTATAAGCATTTAGTTCACCGTCTTTGGCTAAATTTTCAAGTGGTAAACTCTCAAAAACAACATCATCACCATCAGGAATATAATCAAAAATCCTTGGTTCGCAGACAAAAAATCCACCATTAACCCAGCTTCCTCCATTTTTTGGCTTCTCCAAAAATGAGGTTATTGTATTATCATTATGAATGCTTATGGCTCCGAATTTGCCAACGGGTTGTACGGCAGTCATGGTTACAATTTTTTTTGATTTTTGGTGTTCTTCAATACTTTTTAAAATATTTATATCAGAAACTCCATCGCCATAGGTGAGCATAAATCTTGAATTACCTATGTAGTCTTTGGCTTTTTTTATTCTTCCGCCTGTCATAGTATTTTGCCCTGTATAAAGCATTGTAACTTTCCAAGGTTCATTATAACTTTTGTGGATTTCAATACTATTTGTGCTCATATCCACTGTAATGTCAGAATATCTATTGTAATAATTGATGAAATAATCCTTAATATAGTGTGAAAGGTAACCGGTTAGTACAATAAAATCATTAAATCCATAATGAGAATAAATTTTCATTATATGCCATAAAATAGGCTTCCCACCAATTTCAACCATGGGCTTTGGGCGCAATCCTGTTTCTTCTGCCAACCTTGTGCCAAAACCACCTGCCAGTAAAACAACTTTCAAATTATTTCCCCCAATATGAAACCTCTGTACACTTATTTTTTATGAAAAATTATAACAAATTTTAAATTTTATAAAATCTAGTGTACAGAATTTTCGTTTTCATTTTCAACATCCTTATATAGTTTCTGTTTTCTGTCAAGTATTGAGCAAATCCGTTTATTATTTTGCTAAATTTTGATAATTTATTTGCTTTGAAAATAATGAATGTGAAAAAAATTACATATTTTTCTATTTACTACTTTCTTCGATTGTGATAAATTTTCAGCCAGACTATATAAATAATAATGGTGACAAATGTCCAAATACATAAAAAGTATAACTCGTATGATGCGTCGTGTATTTAACACTCTTGACTATAGGCTTATGGATCATGGTGATAGAGTTGCCTACCTTGTTTTGCAAATGTATAAAGAAGATGCAGACATAAACTTTGAGCAACTAAGTAAAATTTGTTATTTATCTATGTTTCACGACATCGGGGCTTACCAAACAGAGCCTCTAGACTCTTTATGTGACCAAGCTACGACTTTCTATTTTGAACTCAAAAACACCATACCACATTCGGTTTATAGCTATATATTCTTTAACGAACATGAATGTTTTAAGGAATACAGTGAAGGTTTATTATTTCATCATTTTCCTTATGATAAATTGATTAAAAGTGATTGCAATAATAAAAAATTTGCTGCCCGTTTATTTATGGCCGACAGAATTGATATGCTAATTAATAGAAATCCAACTAAGAATGCCAAGGAAATTTTAGAGCTTTTAGATAATCCCACAATTTCTAGGGAAGATCTTTACCGATTAGAACTTTTAGAGCATAAACACGGGATTTTAACCAAGGCCATTCAAGGTGCATACAATGAAGAGCTAATGGTTTATTTGGCAAAGATTGATGAAGAAGAAGAGCTTGAAGCTCTAATTCACATGGTTCCTCACGCCATTGACTTTAAAAGTGAACATACTGTTACTCATACCATTGCAACGGTTGAGATTTCAATGGCTTTTGCAAGAATTTTTGACTTTGATGAATTTCACACAAAAGAACTTTATTATGGTGCACTTTTGCATGACATTGGAAAAGTTGCCATTTCTACCATGGTTCTTGAAAAAAATGGTTTACTAACTGATGAAGAATTTAAATATATGAAGGATCATGTGGTGCTTTCTGAGCATATTTTAAAAGACTGTGTGAGTGATGATGTTCTAAATATTGCCGTAAGGCATCACGAAAAATTAAATGGGCGTGGTTATCCACATGGTTTAAATGGTGATGTTCTTAATGGAGGACAGCGCATAGTAGCTGTGGCCGACGTGTTAAGTGCTCTTTTAGGACGCAGAAGTTATAAGGAGCCATTTAGCCGTGACAGGGTAGTTCCTATTATAGAAAATATGCGAGATACAAATCAGTTATGTCCAAAAGCTGTTGATAGTGCCATTGAACATTTTGATTTAATAAATGAAACCGTGCAAAATTGTTCCATAATTGCTGTGGATCGTTATAACTATATAAATAAAATTGCTACAGAATTAACTCAAAGATGTGAGAATTTTTCAGCGCGAACTAACTAGAATATCTTTCATGTTGCAAACTTATAAAGGAAATACTAATGGACTTAAAAAATAGTGAAACATATAAGAATATTAAAAAAGCCTTTGCCGGAGAATCACAAGCTATTGTGAGCTATATGTTTTATGCTGAAATAGCTAAAAAAAGTGGAAAAACCAAAATTGCTGAACTTTTTGAGCTTATGGCCAAAAATGAATATGCCCATGCTAAGGTTTGGTATAAACTTTTTAGTGATTCCCTTGATAAAAAGAGTATTGAACACTTAAAAGAAGCGGCTTACAATGAAAATGATGAATGGAAGACTATATATCCAAGTTGTGCCAAAGTGGCAAGGGAAGAAGGATTTGAAGAAATAGCAGAATTGTTTGAAAAAATATCTTCCATAGAAGCAGACCATGAGCGAAGATTTATAGAGCTATTAATTGCTGAAGAAGGTGAAAATGCAGAGTTTAAAAACCTTGATAAGGAAAAACTAGAAGATTATATGCAAAGCCTGAAATATTATTGCATATTTTGTGGTTACTCAAGTGAAAATCAAGAAAATTCCTGCCCATTTTGCAAATCAAGTGAACCTTTTATTTTGGCGTGAACAAATTAGTCGATGCTAAAAAATGTGATAACATATTGTTAATAAAAGCAAAGTTAGCCAAAAGAACACAAAAAAATCTGCAAGAAATAAGCTTGGAACAAGCGATTTTCTTG
>CAYJHF010000030.1:0-17753 GCA_964369905.1 uncultured Mailhella sp.
TAATAAAAAACTTTTTATCTATAGATAGTTATTATATTTTTCAGCATCGACTAATCTAATCAAACTTGCTTGAAATAAGTTTTTCTGATGGGTAGAGCTTTTGTGTTTACAATAGCTCTACCCATCATTTCTATTTTTGTAAGAATTTATTCTATTATTTCACGGTTTATAAGTTGATTATTGATTACATTAATAAGCTCTTGTGCAAGCTTGGCAAAACCTTTTTCCCATGCGTCAGCAGTATAAGCACCATCAAGTATAATTGGTTGAGTAATTGGAATAGTTGTGATTACATTGCCCCCCCTGTCATAAATTGTACTAGAAGTTTCAATGCGTATTTCGCCTGAACCTGGAACAAACCAGCGTGCCACAGCATTACCTGAAGTATATTTTATAATTTGTGTCTTTATGGTGTAATCATTGTAGCCAAGCATATTGCTTCCGGATAGAGCATTATTAATTTGCTTTTCTAATTGATTTTCTAGAATAAGACCCTCATTTCTAAAAACATAGCCAGAATTATTTGTCACTTCAACCAAATTGAATTTACTATCTTGTGGAACAACTATACTGGCGTCAATGGGTTCCATATATGATCTTGTTGTGCAGCTTACAACAAAAACTAAACTCAAAAAGATAAAATAGAGGTTAAATTTTTTCATTTCTATGTCACTCCTGTGCAGCAAAAATTTTTTTTTGTTAGAAAATCTAAATATAAAACTTTAATCTTCCTGTCAAATCTTCACTTGTATTAAATTAGAAATATTTAATCACATTCTAAAGCCATTTTATCTTGATGGCAGGGCAGTGTGGTTGGATAGTCTCCGTTAAAACAAGCATAGCAATAATTATTAGGTTTTTGTACGCAAGATTGCAAGCCATTTAAAGTTAAATAATGTAATGAATCAAGGCCAAGTTTTCCAGCCAGCTCTTCAAGGCTAATCTGATTGGCCACAAGTTCTTGTGGTGAGGGGAAATCTATGCCGTAAAAGCAAGGAAATTTAATGGGTGGTGAGCTAACTCTAAAATGAACTTCTTTAGCTCCATGCTCTCTTAATTTTGCACATCTGGTTCTAACAGTTGTTCCCCTTACAATACTGTCGTCCACTACCAAAAGTTTTTTGTGTTTGATTGCCATGGCGGCAGGATTAATTTTTACCTGCACACTAAATTGACGCATGGTTTGTGAGGGTTGGATAAATGTTCTGCCAACATAGTGATTTCTGATTAAAGCGTGCTCATAAGGTATTTTTGCCTCATTAGCTAATCCTACAGCACAATAAATTCCTGAATCTGGAAAAGGAACTACCATATCAGCCTTGCTTGGCATTTCTTTTGCGATTTGAGCACCTAGTTTTTTGCGACAAAGATAAACATCTTCTGAAAATACAACAGAATCTGGTCTGGCAAAATAAATAAGCTCAAAAATACATTGACTTATTTTATCAGGCTTAGCAAATTCTCTACTTCTTATTTCTTTGCTATCTTGCTCAATTATAATCATTTCACCAGGTTGCACTTCTCTTAAATATTCTGCTTCTATTAAGTCAAAAGCGCAACTTTCAGAAGAAAAAACAAAACAGCCTTTAATGCTTGGTAATTGTCCTAGAACCAAGGGGTGAAAACCCTTAGGATCTCGAAGGGCAATGAATTTCCCTTCATATTGCACCAAGAGAGAAAATGCCCCTTTAACTTTTTGCACTGCCTCATAAACAGCTTCTTCAATATTTTTATACTTTAAAGCTCTGGCAATTAAGTGCACAAAAATTTCACTGTCAGAGGTAGTTTGAAAAATAGAACCAAGATTTTCAAGTTCAGCTCTAATTTCAACCGTGTTAATGAGGTTGCCATTATGTGCAACAACCAAAGAAGCTCCATGTGTGCGTGCAATTATGGGCTGAGCATTGCGAACTTCAGGTTTTCCGGTTGTGGAATAGCGTGTATGTCCAATGGCAATGTGTCCCTTTAGATGTTCATTAAGGTGTTCTTCTGAAAAAATATCACACACCAGACCCATTCCTTTGTGAGAATAAGCATTTTTTCCATCAAAACTGGATATTCCCGCACTTTCTTGTCCTCTGTGCTGTAAGGCGTAGAGGCCAAAATATGTTAGTTTGGCGGCTTCTGGATGTCCAATAATACCAAATATTCCACACATATAAACTCCTAATAAATCAGTAGATTGCATTCTTGCATAATTAGGGCAACATTTCAAGGTTTTATTAATTTACAAAATTGTAAAATAATTATATAATAAAAAATTAGTTAATTATCTGATATTTCATATATATAATTTTTAGTTAATAAAATTATTAATTTTTATAAAAAAATAATAACATAATTGTTAATTTAATTTGACAATGTTTTAATTTTTGCTTATTTATAAGTTAACGCAAAACGAACATCGAGAAAATCTCCAGAGCGTAAAAAAATTAAATGAAGGTGTATTATGAAAATGCAAAACTTATTGGCCACTGAATGTTTAGATGAAAATTTCTTAGATGCACAATCTTGCTTGCTTCCCATGAAGGGAAAAATTAAACTTGAAACTCTTTATGGTAAAGACGTTTTTAACCTACAAGTTATGAAGCAAAGACTACCTCAAAACATTTACAAGGAAATGGAAAAAGTTATAACTCAAGGAGAAAAACTTACAGAGAACGTTGCCAATATTGTGGCTAATGCCATGAAGGATTGGGCTATTGAGCATGGAGCAACCCATTTTACACACTGGTTTCAACCCATGACAGGTTGTACGGCAGAAAAGCATGATGCTTTCTTTTATCCTGACTTTGGTGGAACATTAGTAAATAAATTCTCAGGAAAAACATTGATTTGTGGTGAACCTGATGCCTCTTCATTTCCATCTGGTGGAATACGTTCAACCTTTGAAGCTCGTGGTTATACTGCGTGGGATCCAACTGTTCCGGCTTTTTTAATGAAGGGTAAATATGGAAATACATTACATATTCCAAGTATTTTTTACTCTTATTCCGGCGAGGCTTTAGACAGAAAAATTCCTTTACTACGCTCCATTGATGCACTTTCAAAAAATGTGGTTAGAATTTTATCTCTATTTGGTGAAACAGAGGTAAAGTTTGCTCGTTCCATGGTTGGAGCTGAACAGGAGTATTTCTTGGTAGACAGTAAATTGGCCAAACTTCGTCCAGATCTTATGCTAACAGGCAGAACTTTGCTTGGAGCTCCAAGTCCTAAGGGGCAAGAAATGGAAGACCACTATTTTGGATCAATTCCAAAAAGAGTTATGGACTTTATGCAAGATTTAGAAGTTAGATTGTTTGCCCTTGGCATTCCTGCACACACTAGACATAATGAAGTTGCACCGGGACAATTTGAACTTGCCCCCCTCTATGAAGAATCAAATATTGCCACAGATCATAATATGCTGATTATGAATATTTTAAGAGCAACAGCCGAAGATCACAACTTTGTTTGCTTATTACATGAAAAGCCCTTTGCCGGCGTAAATGGAAGTGGAAAGCATAATAATTGGTCTATTTGTGATAATCTTGGAAATAACTTGCTTGACCCAGGTGATACACCTCTTGAAAATGCTAAATTTTTAGTCTTTTTGGCGGCGGTACTTAAGGCTGTTCATAATTACGCGGACACACTCAGGCTTGGAACCATTGGCGCAGGAAATGATCATCGCTTAGGAGCTAATGAAGCTCCACCTGCTATTTTATCAGTTTATTTGGGTGAGCTTTTAACAGAAGTTTTGGAAAGCATAATTGCAGGAAAAAATTCTTTAAATTCCACAAAAAATGGTATTGAAATTGGTGTTTCTTCCTTACCGGTTTTACCAAAGGATTTATCAGATAGAAATCGCACAAGTCCTTTTGCTTTTACAGGAAATAAGTTTGAATATAGAGCTGTTGGTTCCTCACAATCAATTGCGCCTGTAAACATTGCGATTAATTCTGCTGTTGCTTGTGCTTTAGAAGACATTGCCATTGAATTTGAAAATTTCATGGCTAAAGGAAAAAATATTAATCAAGCTCTTCAAGAATTGTTGCCAAAAATATTTAAAGAACATTTACCTGTAGTTTTTAATGGTAATGGTTATTCTTTGGAATGGAAAGTTGAAGCGCAAAAAAGAGGTTTACTTGATTTACCTGACACAGTTTCAGCTTTAAATCGCTATCACCTTGATCAAGTAAAAAATGTTTTTTTACGCACCCATGTATTAAATGAAAGAGAGCTTCTTGCCCGTCAAGAAATACTTTTTGAAACTTATATCAAAACCATAGCCATTGAATCCCAAGTTTTGATAAATATGATTAAGGAAAAAGTAATTCCAACTGTGCAAAAATCTCAAAATAATTTTGGGCAACTAATATTAAACACCAAGGCCATACTTGGCGAAGCTGAGCTTGAGCAAGGGCAATTTGAACAAATCCGAAGAGTCTATCAATCCATTTGTAATGATGTGTTAGTGCTTGAGGAGAACTTAGCCAAGTTGCACCAGATGGAAAACACAGAAGAAAAAGCAAAATTTGCCTTAGAAAAATTAACCATATTGATGCAAAATTGTAGAGAACATTCAGATAAACTTGAACAAGTAATCGACCATGAGCTTTGGCCTTTACCAAAGTATGCAGAACTTTTATGGGTTCATTAAAATTTATAATAAAATGTATTTAGGGCTGAAACCCCTGCAAAGTTTACTGTGTAGGGGTTTGCTGGAAATAATAATAGGTAAAACATGGGAAATATAAATATGAAATCATTATATAATGCCACAGAAGAACATGATGCTTGCGGAGTTGGTTTTGTGGCTGATTTAGAAAATAAACCAAGCCATAATATTATTCAATATGCCTTAACTGCCATGGCTCACTTAACTCATAGAGGTGGGCGGGAAGAAGATGAGAAAATGTCTGATGGTTCTGGTATATTATTTCCCATTTCCAAAGAGTTTTTTGGAAAAATTTTTCCACAAATTATGGAAAATTCCCATGCCTTTGGCCTTGGCTTTTTCTTTTTGCCCTATAATAATTTTCTTCAAGAAAGTTTAATGGAAATTATTGAAAAAGTAGCAGAAAAATTTAGTTTTAAAGTAATGGCTTGCCGAGATGTTCCTACGGATATAAATGTTTTATCCAGAAAAGTTTTATCAAGTCTGCCTGAATTTAGGCAAATTCTTTTTATCTCGGATAAATATAACAGCTCCTATGACATAGAAAGTGAGCTTTGCATTTTACGCAAGCAAATAGAATTTGAAGCTATTAGATTTTTAGAAAAAAATAAGAAGGAATTGAGTTTATTCCATATTGCCAGTTTATCCTCAAGGAGCATTATATATAAAGGTATTTTGCCAGGAAAAAATTTAAGCAATTTTTATTTAGATTTAGCTCAAAGTGATTTTACAGTCAGCTTTGCTATTTTCCATGAAAGATTTAGTACAAATACAAAACCTTCTTGGCATCTTACTCAACCCTTTAGGAATGTGGCACACAATGGCGAAATAAATACCATAAAATGTAATAAAATTCAAATGAACATTAGAGAACACGCCCTAAAGTCAGAAGTGCTCGGTGATAATTTAAAATATTTATTGCCAAGTATTCACCCTGCAAATAGTGATTCAGGTTCCTTTGATAATGCTCTGGAATTATTGTGCATGGGTGGGTATAGTATGGAGCAAGCCATATTAACAATGATTCCCGAGCCAATTTTAGAGGCAAATGCAGAAAATGAAAGAAGAAATAGTTTTTATGACTATAGTCAAAGATTAATGGAGCCTTGGGACGGCCCAACTACCATGGTTTTCACCGATGGCAAATATAAGCTTGGGGCTAATTTAGATCGCAATGGCTTAAGACCTTGCCGTTATTCATTAATTAATAATAATATTATTATACTAAGTTCGGAATCTGGGGTTTTAGATGTGACTCAAGATGATTATGTGGAACATGGGCAACTTGCCCCAGGTAAATTATTCTTGGTAGACCTCGAACAGGGTAAAATTATTCAAGATGCTGACATAAAAAATAAAATATTTAATGCCCATGACTATAAATCCATATTAAACAAAACAAAATATGTTTTGCCGTCAAGATCTGAAGTTTATGGCATGGAACGCGAAGAAATAAGTGCTGATTGGCAAAACTTATTTGGCTTTGATTATGTGACAAATAAGCCATTGCTAAAGCAAATTATGGGCGCAATGATTGACTTGCAGGAAGAACCGGTTGGAGCTATGGGCTTAGATGAACCATTGGCTGTTCTTAGTCATAAACCTCAATCCTTATTCAATTATTTTAAACAGTTATTTGCTCAAGTAACTAATCCTTCCATTGATCCCATTAGAGAAAAGAGAACCATGTCTTTATCCATGACTTTAGGAGGAAAAGCCAATTTATTTCAAGAACCGTCTGAGAATAAACCTTATTTACATTTAGAAAATCCATTCTTATTTGGAGCAGATTTAAAGAATATTAAAGAAAATAAAGTGCTGCACACTGAACGCATTTTTATAACTTTGCCAATTACTGCCGATTACAAAGAATTTTCAATCTTTCTTGAAGATATTTTTGAGAAAGTACGGCAAGCCGTTAAAAATGGAAAAACAATAATTATTTTGTCTGATAAGAATTTGGAAAAAGATAAAATGCCTATACCTGCCTTGCTTGCCGTGGCAGCTGTGCATCAAGAGCTAATTAATAGTGGGCTAAGACATTTATGTGACATAATTATAGAATCAGGGCAAATATATGAAGTTATGCAAATGGCTCTTTTGCTTTCTTTTGGGGCCAATGCCATTTATCCTTTTGGAGCTTATGCTTATATTTCTAAATACCTAGAACAAACAAAACAAAATACATATACCTATGATGAAGCAATAAAAAGGTATTCCTTAGCTCTTGAGAAGGGTTTGTTAAAAGTTCTTGGACGACTTGGAATTTCTGCAATCTCTTCTTTTGCCGGCGCACAATGCTTTGAAGCCATTGGCATACATGAAGATGTTACAAATAAATATTTTACTTCTATTTATTCAAGGGTTGGTGGGATAAAGCTGGAAGATATTTTTGCTGAAAATAAAGAGCGTTTTACCTTATACCAACAAGAAGGAAAGGTAAAAAATGAAGCAAGCAAACATTTGTGGAATAAGGATTTAATTTCTTTATTGCAAAAAGCCCTTAAGGAGAATGATTATTCTGTCTATAGAAGTTATACTAGTGAACTTTGGAAGCAAAATCATGGAGTAACATTGCGTTCTGTTTGGAATTTTCAGCCTACTACCAGCCTTGAACTTACGCAGGTAGAAAAAATGGAAAATATTAGAGCTCGCTTTGTGGGTGCTCCTATGTCCTTAGGGGCTTTGAGTAAAGAATCTCACGAGTGTATTGCCAAAGCATTTAATAATTTAAACTTGCGTTCAAATAGTGGAGAGGGCGGTGAAGAGGTAGAAAGAACACGCTCCAAAGGTAGTGAAAATGATCTTTGCTCAAGGGTTAGACAGCTTGCCTCGGGGCGTTTTGGTGTAACAGCTGAATATCTGGTTGGCGGTGATGAAGTACAAATTAAAATTGCGCAGGGGGCAAAACCTGGGGAAGGTGGGCAATTACCGGCCCATAAGGTTAGTCCATATATTGCTAAAGTTCGTCACACACCGGCTCATATTCCTCTCATTTCACCTCCGCCCCATCATGACGTTTATTCCATTGAAGACTTATCTCAGCTTATTTACGACATAAAAAAACTAAGGGCAGGACTTAAAGTTTCTGTAAAGTTAGTAGCCGAGGCAGGGATTGGAACTGTGGCTGTCGGTGTTGTTAAAGCAGGTGCGGATACAATTTGCATTTCCGGCCACGACGGTGGAACCGGAGCAGCCCCACTGTCCTCCATTTATCATGTGGGGTTGCCTTGGGAACTTGGAGTGGCGGAAGTGCATCAAGCCTTATTGACCAATGCCATGCGTTATAAAGTAACCCTACAAGCTGATGGACAAATTTTTTCAGGGCGAGATATTGTAACAGCCTTTATGTTAGGGGCAGATGAAATAGTTTTGGGAACTTCCCTATTATTGGCCATGGGCTGTATTTTTTGTAGGCAGTGTTATAGGGATCGTTGTCCCATGGGGATATGCACTCAAGAAGAAGGTTTACGCAAGAAATTTATAGGCAATACTTCGGAAATTGAGAATTTATTAACATTTTTAGCTGAAGATTGTAGAAATTATTTGGCAAAATTAGGTTTTCAAAGTGTTGATGAAATTATTGGCAGGGCAGATTTGTTTAGCTTAAATAAAGACAATCTTCCCCAAAAGGCTCTTGGGCTTGACTTTTCAGCTCTATTTCACAGTTTACCTTATTCTTCCAAGAAAAATCGCAAGATTAATTTGGCAGAGGTGAAAGAGTGGGAAGAAAAGGCTTTGCTTTCTGCGGCAAAGGGTATAGAGAAAAACACAGCCATTAGAATTTATCATGCTGTACAAAATACCGACCGAGCCATTGGAACAAATATTGCCGGACTTATGGCTTTATCGGAACAGGATTTTAATAATGATTTCATAAGTCTATATTGCACAGGAACAGCAGGACAAAGTTTTGGAGCTTTTGCACCAAAGGGGTTAAGTCTTTATTTGGCAGGAAGCGCTAATGATTATGTGGGCAAGGGCCTTTGCGGGGGTAAGCTTTGCATTGCTCCCTATTCTGCTTGGGCCACTCAATTACAAAAGCAATCAATTATTGGTAATGTGGCATTGTATGGAGCAACCTCGGGAAAAGCCTTTATTTGTGGACGAGCCGGAGAAAGGTTTGCAGTGCGTAATAGTGGGGCTATTGCTGTGGTTGAAGGATTGGGCGAACACGGTTGTGAATATATGACAGATGGAACTGTTATAGTTCTTGGGGAATGTGGAGAAAACTTTGCAGCCGGAATGACAGGCGGGCTTGTATATGTTTATGATCCTCATAAACAATTTGAAAAAGTCTGTAATAAAAGCAGTGTTGAACTTAAACCTTTTTGCCAAGAAAAAGATTTCATGGTGAAAAAGCTCTTACAAGAACACGTTGATTATACACAAAGTGTTCATGCTAAAGAAATATTGGCAGATTATGAAAACAAATCCACACATTTTATTAAAATTATACCTAAAACTTAATGCTGGAACAATTTTAAAAAATAGGGCATAATGTTTAAGCAATACAGGGAGGCCATAATTATCAACAACTTATGATTGTTATGGCCAAACAATGCAAAAATTGAGGCAAAAAAAACGTATTTTTTTGTGTCTTTTGTTGTGACTTAAACCTTGATTTTAATCAAAGAGAGAAAATAATGCCTAAACGTAGTGATTTGAAAAAAATAATGGTAATAGGTTCAGGCCCCATTGTAATTGGGCAAGCTTGCGAGTTTGACTATTCGGGCACACAAGGAATAAAAGCTTTAAAAGAAGAGGGTTTTGAGGTTATTTTGGTGAATTCCAACCCTGCCACCATTATGACTGACCCAAACTTGGCTGATAAAACCTATGTGGAACCCATTGAGCCGGACACAGTGGAAGTTATTTTACGCAAAGAGCGCCCCTGTGCTGTTTTGCCAACCTTAGGTGGGCAAACGGCTTTAAATACAGCCCTTATTTTGGCCAAAAGAGGTATTTTGTCAGAACTTGGCATTGAGTTGATTGGAGCCAATGCAGAAGTTATTGAAAAAGCTGAATCACGGGAACTTTTTAGGCAAGCCATGGAAAATATAGGTTTAAAAGTTCCGCAATCTTATATTGCCCGCTCCATGGAAGATGTACGTGTTTTTGCAAAGGACTGCACTTTTCCACTTATTATTCGTCCGGCCTTTACCCTTGGTGGGGCTGGTGGAGGAGTTGTTTATAATCAAGAAGATTTGGAACAAGTCGTCAGTGATGGACTTGCCGCTTCCATGACCAGTGAAGTTTTGATTGAGCAATCTGTGCTTGGCTGGAAAGAATTTGAAATGGAAGTTATGCGTGATAAAAATGACAATTGCATGATTGTGTGTTCCATTGAAAATTTAGACCCCATGGGAGTTCATACAGGGGATTCCATAACTGTTGCGCCTGCTCAAACCCTCACTGATGTTGAATATCAAAAAATGCGCGATGCTTCTTCAGCCATTATGCGTGAAATTGGTGTTGAAACAGGTGGTTCAAATGTGCAGTTTGGCATAAATCCTAAAAATGGCGATATGATAGTTATTGAAATGAATCCAAGGGTTTCTCGCTCTTCAGCCCTAGCTTCTAAAGCCACAGGTTTTCCCATTGCCAAAATTGCCGCCAAGCTTGCCATTGGCTATACCTTAGATGAAATTCGCAACGACATAACACGCAAAACCGTGGCTTCTTTTGAACCAGCCATTGATTATTGTGTAGTAAAAATGCCTAGGTTTGCCTTTGAAAAATTCCCGGGGGCAGCCGATGAACTAACCACTTCCATGAAGAGTGTTGGTGAGGCCATGAGTATTGGTAGAACCTTTAAAGAAGCTTTACAAAAAGGTATGCGTTCTTTAGAGGTTGGAGTTTTTGGATTTGGCAATAATTTTAAAGCCAAATTACCCTCCAAGGAAGACCTTATTCCTTTGCTAAAAAAAGGCCATTCCAAAAGAATTTTTGCTCTGCGTCAGGCACTCCTCATTGGACTTAGTATTGAAGAAATTTTTGAACATTCAGCCATTGATCCATGGTTCTTGCGCCAAATGCAAGAACTTGTTATTGCTGAAAATAATATTCGTGATTTTGCCCTAGCCAATAGTATGACTGTAAAAAATCCACAAATGTTGGAAGTTTTAAAACAAGCCAAGAGTCTTGGATTTTCCGATCGACAATTGGCAGAAATGTGGAAAAGGCCTGAGCAAGAAATTAGGGATTTACGCAAACAGGCCAATATTGTTCCTGCTTATTACCTAGTGGACACTTGCGCAGCCGAGTTTGAAGCCTATACACCTTATTACTATTCCACCTATGAAAGCTCACCAATTGAAAGCCGTGAAAAAAATGTGGTGGAAAGTGAAGATGTTCCTAAGGTTATTATATTAGGTGGTGGACCAAACCGTATCGGACAAGGAATTGAGTTTGATTATTGTTGTTGTCACGCTTCTTTTGCTCTGCAAGACATGGGCATAAAATCCATTATGGTAAACTCAAACCCTGAAACAGTTTCCACCGACTATGACACATCGGATAAACTCTATTTTGAGCCTCTAACCTTTGAAGATGTGATGCAAATTATTGATGTGGAAAAACCTCAAGGTGTTATTGTGCAATTTGGTGGGCAAACTCCATTAAACTTAGCTGTTCCTCTACAAAGGGCAGGAGTTCCAATTCTTGGAACTCACCCTGATTCCATTGACAGAGCAGAAGACAGGGAGCGTTTTCAAGCCCTATTACACAAACTTGGGCTTAAACAACCTGCCAATGGCACTGCCCTTTCCTATGCCGAAGCTCTAAGTGCAGCCCATGAAATTGAATATCCTGTTGTGGTGCGTCCTTCCTATGTGCTTGGTGGGCGAGCCATGCAAATTGTTTATGATGACAAAGAACTTGAGGAATATTTTCAAGCCCATATTGGTAATGAAAGCCTTGAGCATCCATTATTAATTGATAAATTTTTAGAAAATGCCATTGAAGTTGACGTGGACGCTTTATCAGATGGTAAAGATGTTTATGTGGCAGGAGTTATGGAGCATATTGAAGAGGCCGGCATACATTCAGGAGATTCAGCCTGTGTTATTCCGCCATTTTCCTTGCCTGACAATGTGGTAAAAGATATAACAGAGCAAACCATAGCCCTAGCCCTTGAACTTGATGTAATTGGGCTTATGAACATTCAATTTGCTGTAAAAGATGATGTGGTTTACTTGCTTGAAGTAAACCCAAGGGCTTCCAGAACTGCCCCCTTTGTTTCCAAAGCCACTAATGTTCCACTACCTAGGTTGGCCACTCAAATTATGATGGGTAAAAGCTTAAAAGAATTAGACCCTTGGAGCATGAAAAGATCAGGCTATGTGGCAGTAAAAGAATCTGTCTTTCCTTTCAAGAAATTCCCGGGTGTTGATATAATTTTAGGCCCTGAAATGCGCTCCACAGGTGAAGTTATGGGCATTGCCAAAACCTTTGAAGAGGCTTTTATGAAAGGCCAAGTTGGCGGTGGGCAAGTTTTACCAAAATCCGGAAAAGTCTTTATTTCTGTAAATGATAGCGATAAACCTGAACTTCCGGAGCTGGCCGGTATGCTCAAAGACAGTGGCTTTGAAATTATTGCAACCAGCGGAACAGCGGACTTTTTACAATCTTATGGTATTGAAACTACAAAAGTTTTCAAAGTATACGAAGGTAGACCCAATATAGTTGACATGATTAAAAACAATGAAATTGTTTTAGTAATCAATACGGCAGCGGGCAAAAAAACCGTAAGCGATTCCAAATCCATTAGGCAATCAACCTTGCAATATGGAATTCCTTATTCCACAACTCTTTCGGGAGCACAGGCCATTGTTAGAGCCATTGTGGCCAAGGAAAATAAGCAAATTGCCGTAAAATCTTTGCAAGAATATTATGGAAAATAGTTTTAGCATATCAAATTATGTTGTAAAACTTAACGCAATAAAATTAAGACGATAAAATATTATAGGAAAATGCCCCAAACTGGTTTTTCAGAAAGGGGGGTGTTTGAGGAAAAAACTCATTTTTGACTGAAAAATGACTTTCCACTCAAAACACAAAAATATCAGGAGAATATAAATGAAGGCATATTTAGTGCTTGAAGATGGTTTTTACCTTGAAGGACAATCATTTACCGGTGAATTTGAGCAGGGTGGAGAAGTTATATTTAATACTGGAATGACAGGCTATCAAGAAATTTTGACCGACCCAAGCTATAAGGGGCAAATGGTTTGTATGACTTATCCCCTCATTGGAAATTATGGAATAAATCCTGAGGATATGGAGTCTGAAACCATTCATGCCAGTGCATTAATTGTCAAAGAATGTTGCAAAGAGCCTTCCAACTGGCGAAGCACAGAAACTTTACCTGAATTTCTGATTAGGCATAAGGTGCCTGGCATAGAAGGGATTGATACAAGGGCATTAACCGTGCATCTACGCAATGTGGGAGCATTGAGAGGAATTATTTCCACAAAAACTGACAGCATAGCTGAACTCACTGAAAAAGCCAAAGCTCTCCCCTCCATGGAAGGGCAAAATTTAGTTACAAAAGTAGCCCCCACTTCTCCTTACACTTGGAATGGTAAACCTTTGCCTGCCAAGCTAAATTCAGATGGTTCATACCCATGGCAAGATAAAAGCAAACCAAGTGTTTTAGTTTATGATTATGGAATAAAATGGAATATTTTACGTTTACTTAATGAACAAGGGCTTGAATTACTTATTGTTCCGCCAAGTTTTAGCGCTCAAGAGGTTAAAAATAGTGGAGCAGAAGCAATTTTTCTTTCCAATGGCCCTGGAGATCCCGCAACACTACAAGCAGAAATTGCAACCATAAAAACCTTAACACAAGATTATCCCATAGCCGGTATTTGCCTTGGGCACCAACTTTTGGGCCATGCCTTAGGCGGAAAAACTGAAAAATTAAAATTTGGACATCATGGTTGTAATCATCCGGTCAAAGACTTGCAAACCGGACATATTGAAATTTCCTCCCAAAACCACGGCTTTATAGTAATAAATGATCAGGTGGAAGTTACACATATTAACCTAAACGACAATACAATAGAAGGCTTTAAACATCCAACTAAACCAATTATAGCTGTTCAACACCACCCTGAAGCAAGCCCAGGGCCAACCGACTCTCGCTCTTTCTTTTTCCAATTTAGAACAATGCTAAAGGAAACACTTGGTAAGTAGTCGATGCTGAAAAAGTCAAAAATTGACTTTTTCAGCATGGACTAAGTAATTGTTAATTTTTTTAATGCGTTAAAATCAAAATCTGCAAGAAATAAACTTGTTCCAAGCTTATTTCTTGCAGATTTTTTGTATTTTATTACTAATTTTATTTTTATTAATAATAAATGATTACATTTTTCAGTATAAACTACTTTTTAGTGCAATCTTCAACTTGCCATGGTAAGCCATAAATATTGAGCTGTTCCATAAAGGGATCCGGATCCATTTGCTCCATGTTCCAAACACCAGGCTTCATCCACTTTCCTGTCACCATCATCATAGCTCCAATCATGGCAGGAACACCTGTTGTATAGGAAATAGCCTGTGAACCAAGCTCTTCGTAGCAGGCTTCATGTTGGCAAATATTATAAATATAATATGTTTTTTCTTTGCCATCTTTTATTCCTTGCATAAGGCAACCAATGCAAGTTTTACCCTTGGTTAGAGGGCCAAGGGAGGCCGGATCGGGGAGCAGTTTTGATAAAAATTGAATGGGGACTATACTTTGCCCTTGATATTCAATAGGTTCAATGCCAAGTAGTCCAACCCCACCAAAAACTTTTAAATGGTTAATGTAATTATCAGAAAAAGTCATCCAAAAACGAGCTCGGCGTATGCCTTTTAGATTTTGCACCAAGGATTCAAGTTCTTCATGGTACATCAAGTAGCAATTTTTTGGGCCAATGCCATCGGGAAAATCAAAGGACATTTTAAAGGATAGAGGATCTGTTTCAACCCATTCTCCACGCTCCCAATAACGCCCTATGGATGTGACTTCTCTGATATTGATTTCAGGATTGAAGTTTGTGGCAAAGGGTAGACCATGATCTCCGGCATTGGCATCGATTATGTCAAGCACATGAATTTCGTCCAATAAATGTTTTTGCGCATAAGCACAAAATACATTGGTTACGCCTGGATCAAAACCACTGCCAAGCAAAGCCATTAATCCTTTTTCTTTAAATTTATCTTGATAAGCCCATTGCCATTTATATTCAAATTTTGCTTCATCAAGGGGTTCATAGTTTGCTGTGTCCATATAATGAACATTGGCTTCAAGGCAGGCGTCCATAATTGTGAGATCTTGGTAAGGCAGAGCAACATTTATAACCATTACAGGCTGTACTTTTTTAATTAAAGCCACAAGCTCTGGCACATTATCTGCGTCAACTGAGGCTGTTTCAATATTTACTCCATAGCGTTGTTTTACTGAGGCTGCAATAGCATCGCATTTAGATTTTGTGCGGCTTGCTAAAGTTATGGAAGTAAAAACTTCTTTTGCTTGTGCACATTTATGCACAACTACTGAGCTAACTCCACCTGCACCGATAATCAAAACTTTTGACATTTTTAACTCCTTTTTGAATCAAAAAATATAATTTAAATTTTTTCAATTAACGCTCAAAATAAGTATAGCCTCGCATTCCGTTTTCAAAGGCTTGCATAATGGCAAATCTTTCGGAAGGGCTGATTTCTTTCCTGCGAACTGCTTTTTCAGCCACATGGCGAATACTTTCCAAAATTCTTCTGGGTTCATATTCCACATAAGCCAAAATATCAGAAACCGAATCTCCGTTTATTTCACGCACAAATTCGTAAGCACCGCTGTCATCAATTCTAATGGAAACTACATTTGTATCACCGAGTAAATTATGTAAATCCCCAAGGGTTTCTTGGTAAGCACCAACTAAGAATACGCCCAAATAATATTCTTCATTTGGTTCTAAGGTATGTAATTCTAAAGTGTTTTTCACACCTTGAATGTCTATGAAGTTGTCAATTCTTCCATCGCTATCGCAAGTCATGTCCGATAAAATACCTTGCCGTTCCGGAAATTCCTCCAATCTGTGAATAGGCATAATTGGAAATACTTGATCAATTGCCCAAGCATCGGGGAGAGATTGAAATACACTGAAATTACAGTAATAAATGTCAGCAAGGGTGGAATCGATTTCTTGAAAATCCTTTGGAACAACTTTTAGCTTAGATTTTTCAGTTGCAATGGCCAGCATTATTGCCCAAAAATAGCGCTCAGCCATAGTTCTTTGTCTTAGACTTGCTCTACCTGTAATAAAAAGTTGTCGCACCTCATCATAATAATACATTGCATCATTATAACATTCTTGCAAACTTCTAAGGTTAACTGAATGTAGAGTTTCTTTAAGGTTGTGCACAGCTTCAGGGTAATTATCATCTAATTTGTCAGGTAACTCTCCCACTTCAATCATGTTAACGTCTAAAATATTGAAAAGTAAAATTGAATAATAAGCTACGGTGGCTCTTCCTGACTCGGTAATAATATGTGGATGCTCAATATTTTTTTCGTCCATTATACTCATTACAGATTCAACCACGTCAGTGCAATATTCATTTAATGAGTAGTTTCTTGAGCTGACAAAGTTAGTATGAGTGCCATCATAGTCAACGGCAAGTCCACCACCAAGATCAATATAGCCCATGGAAGCACCCTCTTCCACAAGTCCGGCATATATTCTTGAAGCTTCCATGACAGCTGAACGAATATCTCGAATATTGGGTATTTGCGAACCCAAATGATAATGTAGTAAGCGTAAAGAATCTAACATTTTTTCTTTTTTTAGCTTATCAACTACATCAATGATTTGCGCCGAAGTTAATCCAAAAGAGGAGCGCTCACCCCCAGATTCAGACCAATGCCCAGAAGTTGCCTTTGAGCTAAGTTTAACCCTAACTCCTATATTTGGAACAACTTTAAGCTCTTTGGCTTTTTTTAAAATCGTATCAAGCTCTCCCGGCATTTCCAGCACAAAGAAACAATTGAAACCAAGGCGCATAGCGTGAAGTCCAAGCTCAATAAATTCTTCATCTTTATAGCCATTACAAATCAAACAGGCTTCACGGCTTTTAATTTGAGAAACGGCAGCAATTAGCTCTGCTTTAGAGCCAACTTCCATGCCGTGGTGAAAACTTTTGCCAAAATCTGCTATTTCTTCAACAACTTGCTGTTGTTGATTGACTTTAATGGGAAAAACGCCACGATACTTGCCTTTATAACCAAGGGTAGAAATGGCATCTTTAAAAGACTGGTGAAGTAAAGCAATTTGAGAATCTAAGATATTTTCTATGCGTAAAAGTACAGGCATATCATAACCTCTTTCTTTTACTTCTTTAATAACTTCCAAAACACTAACTTCAGGCCCACCATTTAAACCTGTTGGCCGAATGATTACCTCACCTGCTTTGTTTATATCAAAATAATTTGCACCCCAGTTTTTAATACCATATATTTCGGCAGAGTCTTCAATATCCCATTTTCTGGCATTACGTTTTTTAACCAAATTTATTCCCTCACAAATGGTTTAATATGTTTCTTTTGGAAAAAGTTTTTATGTATAACTTAATAAATTTTTAGCCTAGTTTCAACGCATTCAACATAAGCTAGTTTTTCCACGGTTCTTCTATTTGAAAAATTATTAACTTATTGATATTATTTATTAAATTTCATAGAATATCATAGCCGAAAAATTAGGTTAGTTTATGGCTATTTTAAATCAAGAAATTTATATGCTACAAATAAGCTGTTTAAAGTAATATTAACGAAAAAATAAAAAAATGTCACTTACTTTTTTGTACACAAACAAGGTTTTTCCCACGTCAATCTAATTCATATTCTTTCAGGGAAAAAGGTTATTTCCCCCGAACCCCCTTTTCCAAAACTTTTTATTGAAGCTTTTTTGCTAACTTAAAACTATTTTTTCAAACAAAGTTTGAAAAAATCCACGGGGTTTGCAAAGGGAGTCACTCCCTTTGCTGGGGGTTTGGGGGCAAAGCCACCAAAAAAATATACTTAAAAGGGGGGTTGGGGGCAAAGCCC
>CAYJHF010000031.1:0-17562 GCA_964369905.1 uncultured Mailhella sp.
TGTGAGTATAGCCCAAGTTCTCCAGAAAAAAGAATGTGAAAATGGTGTTCCCTTAGTCTTTATGAGCCATAAAACCAGCACTAAAGCCATTTTAAGTGCCATTAATGATTTGGAAAAGGCAAAAATGTTCCTTTCCCCACCCATTGCTTATAGGGTTTTAGAACAAGAATAATTTTGTTTGGGAGTGGAGGAAAAATCACTCCCTTTTTGCTTAAAGAATAATTTGAGCTAAGGAGGCTTTATGTCAAATATTTATATAGATGCTAAAAAGTGTTGTGGTGATGAACTTTGTGTGAAAATCTGTCCGACTCGATGTTTGGCTATGGAAAACCATAAGGCAATTACTACGGACTTAACCGAAAAAATTTGCTTATTGTGTGGGCACTGTGTGGCCATTTGTCCCACAAACGCCATAAGTATGAGTTTGGACGGTATAACTCAAAGTGGTTTTAGTTTAAAAGGAAAAGCTCTTCCCAACAAGGAAGATTTGGCAACCCTATTAAAAGCCAGACGTTCTGTCAGAAACTATTTGGACAAAGAAATTCCAAAAGACTTGCTTTTAGAAACTTTGCAAATTGCAACCTATTCTCCAACAGCTAAAAATAAACAATATGTGGAATGGCTTGTTATTGAAGGAAAAGACAAAGTTCATGAGCTAGCTGGATTAGTTATTGATTATTTTAGAGATATACCTGCTTTTAAACGCCTTGTTACAGCTTTTGATGGGGGCTATGATCCTATTTTCAGAGGAGCTCCTTATTTAATCTTTTCCCATTGCTCCACTGAAGACGGACAGCAATTTGGCGAAGTCGATTGTGCCATTGCTCTAACTCAACTGGAATTATTACTGCAAACTTATGAGATAGGCACTTGCTGGGCGGGATATGGAATGACGGCTGCCCAAAAATATCAACCTTTTAGGGACGCATTACAAATTCCTGAAAGCCATACAGCCTATGCCGGAATAATGCTTGGATATACAAAGACAAAGTTTTATCAAGCTCCACCAAGAAAGGCTTTACGTTATAAAATTATTTCTTAGAAAATGTGAAATTCTTATGCAATGAATTTGCACTAACTATGAGAAAAAAAGAACTTTCTCTGGATTAAAATTTACTTGTTTATTTTGAAAATATATCTTATCATGACCGAAATTAATTAGTCGATGCTGAAAAATGTGATAACTATATATAAGTAAAAAGTTTTTATTAAAATAAGGCTAAAACTTTTGCAAGAAATAAGCACGGAATGTGCGATTTACTTGTAAGAGTTTGGTGCAAAAAAAAAATCAGCAGAGGCTAGTAAAAGCTATAAGCAAAGGCGTCAGTTTTGCCTGCCGTAAAGTGAGCTATAATTCACTTGTGGCGTCAACAACGTGGCACTTGGAGGCAACGTGCCTTTGTAGTAAAAGTCAAAAGTTGACTTTTACAGCTTGAACTAAATATATAACCATATTTTGAGAAGAGAGAAAACTTTTATGCAAATTATAGAGGTGTTTCCCCGCCCCTAGTTTTTCTTTTTTCTCAAAAAACTTAACGATGTAAAGCCTTAAAATATTGTATATTTTAAGGCTTTATTAGTTTTGGGCAATTTTTAGCAAAAAAACAAAATTATATAAAACTATCAATTAATTTTGTTTGAATTAATCCTTGATAAAGCACAATACCAACGCTTGTGGATAAATTAATACTGCGTACATTCATGGTTGGAATATTTAAACAGGTGGAGTTTTGCAGAAGTTCAGGTGGGAGACCTCTTGTTTCAGGCCCAAAAACAAGTACGTCATCTGCATGAAATTTGAATTCTTGTAAGGGCTGGCCTTGTCTGGCACTTGTCATAACCATGCGTTTATTTAGAGTTTGATTTTCTATATATTCATCAAGGCTATTCCAAATAAAAAGTTTTACAAATTCCCAATAGTCAAGGCCAGCTCTTTTCAAATATCTATCTTCCAAGGAAAAACCAAGGGGTTTAATCAGGTGTAGAGGAATTTGGGTGGCAGCACAAAGTCTGGCAATATTTCCTGTGTTTGGTGGAATTTCAGGTTGGTAAAGTAGTATTTCCATATTTTTATTGATTACCTTCCTCAATTCTTGTTTTATATAGTTTAGCCATATTTTCTAAATAATGTTCATGCTTTTCTAAGTAAAAAGCAAGGGCTTTGGAAAAATTATCTCCAAATAGTCCATCTATAAAAAGTTGACTGACATCTTTTTGTGACTTTAGAACAGAGAGTAGGCGAAGAACTGCAAGTCTTTCTATGTCTGATAATTGTGTGAGTGTACTTTTTAATGTAGAGTAGGCCCGTGGTTGATAATAATAAAAAGTCATAAAATCCAAAGAATTTAAAATAAGATTTGTATATAAAGTATGATTTTTTTCTTTTAAAATTGCTAAAGTTTCTTCAGGATTTTCAAGCAATTCTATGGCATCTTGCTTTGGAAATTCAAGTTCCAGTTGTCCATAATTTTTATACATAACCTTAGTAGCTATTTTGTAATCCCATTGCCTAAGCCAGATAAAACTGGATTTATCGGCTGAACCTTCAATTACTCCTGCTATTGTGTCTGAAGCTAGTTTTGATAAAATGGCAGATGAAGACTGTAAAATTATTGTTGTATCAAGCACGCCAAAACTAGAAAGTAAAAAGCTAAATACATTGTTATAAAGTAATGCAATCGGAATGGCTAAAAAGCTTCTGAAAAAATTTCCATATATGGCTTCTGGTTGTAGCCCTCGGATAATATTGTGAAAAACTATGTATAAACCATTTATAACTGAAATTACAGTGAAAGCAATTAATGGTGAATTGGTGGAAGTGATATTAAATTGCTGGGACAGTAATATATTACGAACTAATAATTCTAAAATTACGACGGAAATACCTGTATACATCAAAGAATCACAAAGCCTTGTCCAGTTAACATAATTATTCCAACGCAAAAGAGGTGAACGCTGTAAACCACCACCGGCCACAACAGCTTGAATAATATTTCTAAAACCGGTAATTGCAAACCAAATTATGGCTCCAAACCAAGCCAAAAATTCTATATTTTGAGTATAGTTAAAGGATAAGAAAGCAGGAATAAATCCAATCAATAATTTGAGGCAATTTTTGATATTAGTATTTAAATTGCTATATTTAAATTTATTTTTTTCAGTTACATTGTTTTTGACAAAATTATTGCAAGCAGGTAAACCAACCCCACCTAATGTAACAATATTTCCTTTATTGCTAGAAAAATCCCTTGTATCGCTACTACAAGAACCATCTTCATGCACAAAAGTATTGGGGTCAAAATCTGTCCAATTTGTACTTTTTTTATAGGTAAAATTTTTAATAAAGGGAATACATCTCAAAAGCCTTGTGCTTGGGCTAATGTATTCATTGGCATAGGGCATATTATAGGTTACAACTTTTTTAATTTCTTTGCGCACCGGCAAACGCAGGCGTGAAATATTTTTTCTTTTTCTTAGCTCATTTCTTGCTCGTCTTGGCAAAGTCATGGGGTAGGCAAGACCCATGCCTGCTAACCAACCAACTCTACTTGTAGAATCTGTTCCCATGCGTGTATAAAGTTTCTTATTTTTATAAAATTCTATTAATGGCGCTATATTTTGTAAAATAAGTGTGAGCTTTTCCATTCTTTGTTCTTTGGAAATGAGGATAAAATTTTTATCATGTTTATAATCTGCCATATTACAGCAACGACAGGTGAAACTATCCAGATCAATAATTTTTCTTATGTCTGCAATGCTTTCTGCACTAAGATTTTCATTTTCCATAATTTTTATGTTATGAGCTAAATCTTCAACAGCTTTTTCTGCTTGCTGTTCAATTTCTATCAATTTCTCAGTTTCATGATTGATGATTTTTTCTTTAAGGTTTTTTGAAACTTCTTCTCCATTTCCCATATTTTTTTCATGGTTTCCAGAGTTTGTTTTGTTTAATGAATTTGATTTATTTTGATCTGGAGCATAGCTTGGTAAGGTAGAAAAAATTGAATTTTTAGCACTGTCTTCTTTACGGCATTTTTCTATAATACTCTGAATAACCTGCTTTAAATTAGGGCTATTTTCATTATTGATTGCCTGTAGTAAACCATTTATTTCAGTCAAGTGGTTTAGTTTACCCTTATGCCAATCATTGACATTAAATATTTCCAAATGTGTAATTAAGCCTTTGTTTTCCCAAAGCAAGTCCAATATTTCTTCAGGGCTTATGTGAGAAAGGTTTAAGGTTATGGTGCAACTTGAACTAATATTATGCAGTTTTTGAACTAAAGTTTTAGGATTTTCCAAAAGAACTTGAGGCACACCCTCTTCCCTTAAAATTATCTTAGAAATCATATTAATATCTTGGAAATGTTCACATTTTTCAAAAAGCTCTAAAAAATATTCAGGAGTTATTTTGTCTAAAACGCTAAGTTCAGATTTTAAATGTTTTATTTTTTCTTCACTTTGGGCTTTTTTAATCTCCTCATTTATTTCATTAGCTCTTTTTGAAAGGGCAGCAAAATTTTTTATATGTATTAGCTCAGCTAAGTGTAAAATAGAGCTTTGGCCTGCCCCCACATAATCAGAAAACTCTTGTGCATTTATGTTCAAAAACTCCAGATTAATGGCCTTAGAAATTTTAAATCTCAAAACCTCATTCCATTCATCAACAATACTTGTTACAAATTGTTCTTTCCACTTTGAAACCTCACGTCCTTCTTCAGATAGAGTTTTCATTTTGTCTTGGGACATAAAACTTATAAATGAGTTAACATTGCTAAATGCTTGTGGAACCCAAATGATATCAAGAAGTTTGTGCCTATAAAGGGTATTATATAAAATGCCAATTCTAATTTTTATATTTAATATTTCAGCGGCCTGAATAAGCTCTTTGCCTGCCTCAAGACTAATATGATTGTAATAAATAACAGTGAGAGAGCGAATGCCCTTGACCCAAGCGTCCATAATTAGATGAGTTGGGCTTTTTCTGCCCTTGGTATTTGAATCGTGAACGTGGTGATCAAAAACTAGCTGATTCCATGTTTCCGGCATTTCCAACAGATAATAACGTTTTAAATACTTTCGGACAGTGTTTGGCTTTCCTGTGGCCACCAAACGGAAATCATGGATAAGTTGTAATTGCAATTCTTTATTACCGTAAGCTCTAACAATTTCCTTAATAATTTCAATTAAAACTCTGGCAGTATTGTGTTTAAATTTTGTTCTACCCATTAAAAGAACTTCAGAATATAAATTTTCTAATGCTTGAAGGCGTTCTTTGGGGTTTTTACTTTTTAAATTATCTAGCAAGCTCAAAATTGCTGAAGCCATGCGAAATTCTTGAGAGGTTGTTAGATCAATAATTCCATTGGGGTGCATAAAATATTGAGGCTTTATTTGAGAATTTTGATTACATTCAATGCTTTCATTAACCCTTTCTAGGAAAAATATGTCTTGTTTATCATAGCAAATGGCTGAAATAGGCATTGTAATTCTCCTTAAAAAACATTTTTATTTATAGATAGCTATTACATTTTTCAGCATAGACTATCATATTTATCATATTTTTCAGCTTTAGGTTTAGTAGTCAACAAGCTTTGCCTAATATATATTTACATTTTTCCCTTTGTTTTCCAAATCTCTGCAATTATTGAAGCAACAGCTTTATAAAGATCTTCGGGAATGGGATCACCTATTTCCACGCTATCAAATAAACTTCTTGCCAGAAGACGGTTTTCTTTAATGGGAACATTATTTTCTCTGGCAATTTCTCTTATTCTAAGGGCAACTTTATCTATGCCTTTGGCAACAACAAGTGGAGCAGGGCAAATGGTTTGATCGTATTTTAAAGCAACAGAGTAGTGAGTTGGGTTAACAATTATAACATCGGCAGTGGGAATTTGTTTCATCATTCTACTTTTGAGAACTTCCATCATTTTTTGCCTTTGCTTACCTTTGATGATGGGATCCCCTTCAGATTGCTTCATCTCGTCCTTTACTTCGTGTTTGCTCATTTTATTTTTTTCTTCCCATTCGTGAAAAACGTGCCATATATCATAAATTGCAATAACCATCATAGGAATAAGAGTGTAAAGCACAATGGTATAGCTGGTTTCTAAAATGTATGTGGCAAGCTCAAATGGGGTGCTATAATACAAATCTGAAAAACGCTCTTTTTCGTTCATAATAACCATATAAGGAACGTAACCAACCACAGCGGCCAGCGCAATGGTTTTTAACATTCTGATATAGGCTTCTTTTGAAAAAAGAATTCTTTTAAATCCTGCAATTATATTAAATTTTGAAAGATTAAATTTAAATACCTTGGTTGTCCATAAGTGCCCCACTTGTCTTCGCAAGGTTATAAAGGCCATAAAAGCAATGAGAAAGAAGATAGGGCCACAAATTATGCCTAGTTCAATAACTAAACCATAAAGGTAAGAATGGGCTGCATTACTGGTGAGCTCTACATTCTCAATCTGTTTAAAATAATAATTCCAAGCTCCGTTTAGGCGTTCGGCAACAAAAGGAAAATATAAGCTCATGGCAAAAAAACCGGCTATTATTGTGGCGGTCTTTGTTGCTTCTTGAGATTTTGGAACATTCCCCTCAGAACGAACTTTTTGTCTTCGTTTTGGGGTTGCGGGTTCGGTTTTTCCCGGTTCAGCTGCCATAATCTTCCCTTATAAAAATTTGCTTAAAATATTATTTCAGGCAAAGCAAATGTTTTGTGAAAAAACAATAATCATTTTGGCTGTAAGCCTGCCCTAACTAAATTTAAAAATAAATTGTCTAAATCAGCAACATAGCGCTCAATATCAACTGAAAGTAAGGCAAAAATTGTGGTTAAAAAGAAAAATCCTACAGTAATTTTTAGAGGAAAGCCAAATTCTAAAATGTGCATTTGAGGAGCCATTCTACTCATAAGCCCAAGTCCTAGTTCCACAAAAAATATAGCTGCAAGAACAGGGGCAATTACTTTTAGGGCTAAGGTAAAGAGCATATTTGACAAAGACATAACTTGTTCAAAAATACTTTGCCCGATAAAAAGTCCGCCCGGAGGTATATAGTCAAAGGTTTTTACAAAGGCGCGCAGTAAATATATGTGGCCGTCAAAAGCTAAAAACATTAATGTGGAAGTTAAAAACAAAAGCTGGGCAATAATTCCGGTTTGTGAATCTGAGGTTGGATCGGCAAATTGCAACATACTAAACCCCATTTGCATGGCAATAAGCTCTCCTCCTGCCTGAATTCCGGCAAAAAATAATCTGAGGGAAAGAGCTAAAACCAAGGCCAAAACAATTTCTCCTGCCATTAAAAGTGCAATGTCAATGGGGTGAGATGGCATTGTATAAGGGCTTAAAGCCACATGGGGCCAAATGGCTAAAGTAATAATAAAGCAAAAGGCAGCTTTCCATTGTGTTGGCAAGCCCTCTACGGCGTAAACAGGCAACATAAACAAAACTATGCTTATGCGCATAAATGTGAGCAAAAAGCTTAAAAAATGTTCAGGATTATAATCAAACAAGCTCATAAATATTGACCTATTATTACAACTGATTAAGTATTTAATTTATTATTTACTAAGCAAAGGCAGTAAAAATTCCTTAATATTTTCTGCCAAATCTTCCAGCAGTTTGGAATTTTTATTTGCATAATCACTAA
Organism: uncultured Mailhella sp.; assembly: GCA_964369905.1. Lineage (GTDB taxonomy): Bacteria > Desulfobacterota > Desulfovibrionia > Desulfovibrionales > Desulfovibrionaceae > Taurinivorans. Next base: position 7,663 of record CAYJHF010000031.1, read on the forward strand.
AAATTTTCATATATTCTTCCCTATTAAAATCTTGGCCTGAGCTAACATTCAACAAGGGCAGGGAGGCTGTGAAAATTTCTTGTCTAATAATTTCACTGCCCTCTTGTAATGTCCAGCGCGCTTGTAAACTTGTTGACTTCTCCAGTTCGCCTTCAAAATTTAGGATTTCAATTTTTAGTAAATAAGAGGGGGTAATTCCAAGATGTAATGGAGTAACAACTGCCCCGACTAAATTTAACTTCTGGCTCAAAGAAGTGCTTAATACCCTAGCAATCCCTTTGTCCAAATCTTCTCCCCATTCGTAAAAATCATGCACCAAGATATTTACATTGCCTTCCCTAGTAACCATTTCAATGCGTGATAAATATTGTGGCAATTCAACAGGGAGAACACTAATGATTACACCTTGCAGTTTTTGGCTTTTACTTTTTTGCTCTAAATTATTATGCGCTTCACTTTTTAGAATATAGTAATTTGTTGGTTCTGTTCTAAAAACGCAAGAGCTTAGGGTTATGGTTAATAAAATACAAAAAAATTGTATAAATCTATGAATTAAAGTTTTCATCTACCCCCCTTCCCAAAAAATAAGGCTTCGGGATTTCTTGATAAAATTTGCGTTAATGAATTGACTCCATTAGCAGCTCCTTGTATGGAAGTTAAAGTAAGAACCAGTTGCTGAATTATGGGAGAATTTTCATCTAAAATAGAACTACCTTTTTGCACAGTTTCGTTAATATATTGCAAGGTAAGATTTGACTTGGCAAGTAACCTATCAACACTTTGCATGGTTTGACTTAATTCATTAAAAGAAGTGTCAATTCCTTTAAAAACTTCTTCCAAGTTACCATTTATTGCTTTAGCTAAGCTTGAAAACTCAGTGGTTGCATTTCCAATACCCTCAACAGAAGCAGCAACTTTTGTAACTAACTTTTCGCTTTCAACCTCGTTAAGGATTTTATTTAATCTATCCAAAACTTCTACAAGGTTGTCGGCCAAGTGTTGCAATGGTAAACTGGAAAACTCTGAAATTACACTGTCAAGTCCTGAAGAAATGGTAGGTAATTGTGGAATGCCTTGATATGGTTTTAGATTATTTAAATCCACTGGTTCAGCATTGTCAATCATGGCTAAATCAATAACCAATAAACCGGTAATAAAGCTTAAAGTTGAAAGTTTTGCCCTAAGTCCATTCTCAATTAGTTTATTGACTGTATTTTGATTGCTTAAATGTTCGACAAAATCAAGGGAGTTTTTTTCAGTTAAAGCAATTCTTTTTGGTTCTTCAAGCTCTATAATAACAGGTGTATTAAAAGAAACTTGATTGCTTGCGGTAGAAATTTCAAGGGAAGTTACTTTGCCCACTCTCACCCCATTATAATAAACAGATGAACCAACTGTAAGGCCACGCAATGTGCTGTTAAAATACAATACAAAGGAGGTTTTTTGCACACTATATGAGCCGGAGCCAAGAACTACCACTGCCACACAAACAAGTGCAATGGCGCCAAGTACAAATAAGCCTATTATTGCTTTTCCTTTTCTTGAAACCATATATTTTTTCCTTTGTTAACAATAAACGATTATATTTTTAAGCACTGACTAATTAAATGCTAGCATAATTTAAAAAAAATTCAACTTAAGCCTTTCGTCTTAAAAATGATTGTATATTTTCATCATCAATTTTCAACATTTGTTCGGGGCTTCCTGTGGCCACCATGGTTTTTGTTTTCGTATCAAGTAAGACAGCATTTTGAGCAATGGCAAATATACTTGGCAGTTCATGGCTCACCACCAAGATAGTCATATTTAAACTTTCACAAAGTTTAGTAATTAATACATCAAGCTGGGCTGATGTTATGGGATCAAGCCCGGCTGACGGTTCGTCAAAGAAAACAAACTGTGGATCTAAAGCAATTGCCCTGGCAATGCCTGCTCTTTTGCGCATACCTCCGCTTATTTCAGCAGGGTAGTAATTTTCAAAACCACTTAACCCTACTTGAGCTAACTTAAACCTTGCCACATCATGTATTTGCTTAGGGCTTAATTCAGTGTAGAACTCTAAAGGGATAGCAATATTTTCCACCAAGGTGCGTGAAGTCCATAAAGCACCACCTTGAAACATAACTCCAATATTTCTTAAAATTTTCTTCCTTTCTTCTTCCTGTACATTCCAAAAATTTGAGCCTTGATAGTGCACTGAACCTGCCATAGGAGCTACAAGTCCCATTAAAACCCTAAGCAATGAGCTTTTTCCACACCCACTTGGCCCCATGATAAAGAAAATTTCTTGCTGTTTTATACTAAAATTCAAATTCTCTTGGATAATTCTACCATCATAACCAATGGTTAAATCTTTAACTTCTATTGCAATATCTTGCATAATACTTCCTAAAGATGATTTATGGTTAGAATTACAGTTATAATAGAAGTAGAAACAATAATGCCAATAATGGAATTGACTACAGAATGTGTGGTTGCTTTTCCGACAGCTTCAGCACTTCTTCCACAAGTAATACCTTGGTAACATCCGCAAAGGGCAATTAAAAAGCCAAAAACAAAGGCGTGAAACAGTCCTGTCCACAAATAATCCATACTACCCATAAATTGTACATTTTCAACAAAGGCCGCAGGTGAAATATCCATGCCAAGCACGGCCACTAAAAACCCACCCAAGACTCCCATGGCGTTTGAATACATGGTTAAAAAAGGCATCATAATACTTAGAGCCAAAACCCTTGGCAAAACAAGGAAATCAAAGGGTGAAATGTCAAATGTTTTTAAAGCATCAATTTCTTCATTGACTTGCATGGTTCCTATGGTAGCTGCATAACTTGCCCCTGTTTTTCCTGCCACAACAATGCCGGTTAATACAGGGCCCATAACTCGCACCATGGAAATAGTCACAAGGGAAGCCACATAGAGTTCTGCCCCTAAGTTCCTAAGTTGAATGGCGCTTACAAATGCCAAAATCATGCCAAGAAGCAAGCTGACTAAGGAAATAATAGGCAAGGAGGCGGCTGAGCTAATATAAATTTCCTGCCAAATATCACGGGCTGAACACTTAGCCTTGCCTCTTATAAATCTACCAATGGAAACCGTGATTTCTCCCAAAAATTCCAAAGCATTAAATGAAGAAAGAGGAAGCTGAACAACCGCTTCACCTATATTTACTAAGATGGAATTGTCCGGCTCCGCTTCCTTACTGCTTTTTGATAATTTTACATTTAGCAATTGCCTTATATCATTTGGTAAATTTGAAATATCTATGTCAATATTTTTTTCACTAGCAATGGCCATCAAATTTGAGAAAAAAGCTAAAAGTAAACTGTCCCAGTCGCTAAGCTTATCATGCTTTGATTCAAAATGAAAAACAATCTTTTGCACTGAGTTTGTGTTAAGTAATTGCTCTATTTTAGCTTGGATATTAACTCTGTTTTTATGCTCATGGCCATCTCCTTGCTTTAAACACCAAACAGAGTTTGTATAAACATATAAAACATCACTCTTAATGTTATATGATAGGGCATTTGTCATAACAAAACCTCAGGTTAAGTATTTTTTGCTACAATAAACCTGTCTGCACCAAAGACTTTATTTTGTCAGCCAAATTAGTGGTGGAAAAACCTTGCACCAAGGGCAGGGAATAAGTTTTGCCCCCGTGAGCTTGCACACACTCACTTCCCACAATATTTTCCACTTCCCAATCACCGCCTTTAACCAAAACATGAGGAATAATTTCTTCTATTAATTGCAAGGGGCTATCTTCATCAAAGCAAATTACATAATCTACACTTTCAAGGTGAGCTGCCACAAAGGCTCTAGCTTCAAAAGAATTAAAAGGGCGCGCATCTCCCTTACCAAGGCGTTTTACTGAAGCATCACTGTTGATGGCTAAGATTAAAACATCACCAAACTCTTTAGCTCTAGCCAGTAAATCCACATGGCCGGAATGCAAAATATCATAGCAACCATTGGTGAAAACAATTTTCTTGTCTTCCTGTTTTAATAGACTAACTGTTTTTAAAAGTTCTTCTTTTGTAATTATTTTTTTATGTGTCAACATAATCTATGAACTAATCCCTTAAACTCATGGCTTCTCGCACGAGGCGCATGGTTTCCTCAGCGGCAATTCTAGCCTTGGTTGAGCCTTGATTTAAAACATCTTGAACCAGTGCATTGGTAATTTTTGAACGCCTTTCATGTAAAGGGGCTAAAAAAACTTCTAGGCTTTCCACAAAAACCTTTTTGCAATCTACACAGCCAAGTGTGGCTTTAGTACAGCCTTCTCTGATTTCTGCTTGTTTTTCTAAATCTGTCAACAAAACGTGATAAGGAAATAGATTGCAAACATCAGGATTACCCGGATCTGATTTTTTTAATCTGGCCGGATCGGTAAACATGGAACGAACTTTTGGCAAAATATCTTCTGTTTTATCGCTAAGGTAAATGCCATTTCCATAGCTTTTGCTCATTTTTCTGCCATCAAGTCCTGGGCATTTGGCAGCCGGAGTTAAGCGAGCCTGTGGTTCGATTAATACCTCACCATAAAGATGGTTAAAACGTCTGGCTATTTCACGAGTCAGCTCAATGTGAGGAAGTTGGTCTTGCCCCACCGGAACCCAGTCCGGACGATAAATTAAAATATCAGAAGCCATAAGCACAGGATAGCCTAAAAATCCATAATTTCCCAAGTCCTTATTGGTGATTTCTTGTTGTTGCTCCTTATAGGTTGGATTTCTTTCAAGCCAACTATTAGGAGTAATCATGGAGAGTAATAAATGTAGCTCTGCGTGTTGTTTTACGCTTGATTGGCGAAAAATTGTGCATTTTTCAGGGTCTAAACCGGCACTTAGCCAGTCCACAACCATTTCGTCAATATATGCACTTAACTTTGTTGTGTCTGCATAATCACTGGTTAGGGCGTGCCAATCAGCCACAAAAAAGAAAGCCTCACTCTCCTCTTGCATGGAAACAAAGTTTTTTAATGCTCCAAAGTAATGGCCAATATGTAGTGGGCCTGTTGGCCTCATTCCAGATAAGGTGCAATTTGTACTTGTTTTATTCATTTTTTTATCTTCCAATGCCATTATATATTCTCCCAATACAAAATTTTTTTAATTAGTTCACGCTGAAAAACACAATTTTTGTGTTTTTCAGTAAAGGCACGTTGCCTTCAAGTGCCACGCTGTGGACGCCACAAGTGAATTGTGGCTCACTTTACGGCACGCAAAGCTGACGCTTTAGCTTACAGCTTTGTTTAGCCTCTGCTGAAAATTCTTTTTTTTGCTCCAAGCCTTATTTTAATAAAAAACTTTTTATCTATAGATAGTTATTATATTTTTCAGCATCGACTAATTTATTCACGCTGAAAAACACAATTTTTGTGTTTTTCAGAAAGGCACGTTGCCTCCAAGTGCCACGTTGTGGACGCCACAAGTGAATTGTGGCTCACTTTACGGCACGCAAAGCTGACGCCTTTGCTTACAGCTTTGATTAGCCTCTGCTGAAAATTCTTTTTTTGCACCAAGACTTATTTTAATAAAAAACTTTTTATTTGTATATAGTTATCACATTTTTCAGCATCGACTAATTATTTATAAGCCCAAAAGTCCGGCAATAAGCCTTACAGAGCCAATGATCATAGGGCGTAAAATTTGCCCTAAAATTCCGGTAAAAAGTAAAACCAGTAAAATTATCATGCCATAGCGCTCAAAACTCCAGTATTTATAAGCCAAGTTGTGGGGCAATACACCGGCAACAATTTTACTGCCATCTAAGGGAGGAATAGGCATAAGGTTAATAAATGCCAAGCCAAAATTGGCAAAAATTCCCACTTGAAACATATTGACTAAAAATTCCAAAGTCTTTGGAAAGGACGATAAGTAGGGAGCAAAAATCACCAATAATTTTAAAAGAATGGCAAAAACAATAGCCAAGAAAATATTAGAAAGGGGGCCTGCTGCCGCAATCCACATCATATCCTGTTTTGGATTGTGCAAATTTCTTATATTCACAGGAACAGGCTTTGCCCAGCCAAAAATAAAGGGGCTAAATACAGCAGTCAAAACAAAGGTTAAAAAACCCATGGGGTCAATATGTGGAACAGGGTTTAGCGTTAAGCGTCCTAACATGGAAGCTGTTGCATCACCTCTTTTGAGGGCCACATAGCCATGGGCAACTTCGTGTAAAATTATTCCAAGTAAAACCGGAATAAGTGAGTAGGACAATGTGTGCAACATTGCTTGTAATGATAGAGTTTCGTTCATAAAAAATATTATAGCACGCTCTAACTACATAGGCAAGTTTAGAGTTAGTCAAATTTATGGCAAAAAATTTTCAAAAATTGTGTTTTTCAGCGTGGACTAATTTTTCGGTGCTCAAAAAAATAATAACTATTTATAAATAAAAATATTTTTATTAAAATAAAGCTTGATGTAAAAAATAATTTTCAGCGTGGACTTGAGTAGTGCAAAAATTTTAAATCTGCCCTAGCCAAGCATTTTTAGGGCTTGGTTTTGCTCATGGATAAATCTTTGCTTAACCGCATCTTGCACGGCGGCAGTTGAAGAGCCAAATTTAGTGCTACGATGAACATAAACATTTTTTATAAGTTCAGATTGAGACGCTAACTCTCCCTCTACACCGCTAGACTTGCTTTTTTCTTTATTTTGATTTTCTAAAGATGAGAAAGCCTGTTCAAAAACACGTTTTGCTCCCTGCACTCCATGTTGTACTGAGGTGCTGAAAATTACTTCCTTAAGGGCAGGTGATATTTCTCCATTCCAGTTTTCTTTCACATAGTTTTCCACAGGTTTATAATGGCTTTGCACAATAAAATCATGCTCAAGTTGACGCATTTTTTCGGGGTTCTCTTTTACTAAGCTTCGCCAAACATCGGGCATAGTACCGTTTCTGCTCCCTGTGTTTGCCTCACCAGCCTCTCGTAATTTTGTTGCCCATTCAGGTGCTTTTTCATCGAGAAATTGCAACATTGAATTAAATGTTCCTGTTTTGGAGGCTATTTGATAAGTTCCATAGGAGGTTCCACCCGTTCTGTCATAACCAATGGCCACACTGCCTGCACTGGCCGATTCATATTGGGCACTTAGCTTGCCAATCTGAACTTCTTGTTTTTCAGGTTTTATATTGTTTTGCAAAGTTACTGCTTGTTCTGCTATTTGGTTTTGCAAATTTTCCTCAGCAACCACCACTGCCTTTTGGGCTATGCGTGATAAGATATTTAAGGAACGTCCATCAAGAGCAAAGGAGCGCATTGTATTGATTGCTATACCTTCTTTTGGTGTGTTAACACTTATAATACTTGATTTACGTTCCAAGGGAATACCAATTATAGATTCTTCCTGTGTTTTTTTATCTTCAACTTGCTCATCAATTGAGTTATTTTGCAAAGCTGTCATCTTGGTTTGGGGCAAGGAAATTGTTCCGCCATCGTGAATTATTGATCCTTGTTCCCTAAGTGTTTCTCCCATAAGATTAGACTGATTTTGCTTATTTGCCGGTAAATTCATTAAGGCTGAAACTGTTTTTTGAGAGCGAAGTTCAGAAGCAAAGCCCATTTCTTCAATAATATTTTGATTATTATGCCCAAGCATGGGATTTAAACCTTGTTGCCCACCGGCTTTTCCACTTAAATAGTCATTATACGCCCTTGAATGTAAGGGTTGAGAAAGACTTATACTGTTACTAATCATAATAAAACCTCGGCCATGCTTTAATTGTTGTGAATAATACAAAATAATGCAAATTATGTACCAAGATAATTTACTGTTTATTTTCAGTATGTTATAGAATTGATGTCAAAATTTTGATTTTTACCCGTAGGACTTATCTATTATGCAGATTTTTTCTTTTTTGTAAAGGTAATGACTTTTTTATTTTCCGGTAATTTCTGATCAGATCCAAACCATTTTTCCTTGCTATCTAGGGCAAAAATTCCAAATGATTTCCCCATGGATAAAGGGCTAGACTCTTTTTGGGCAGTGATTTTATCTAACATGGAATATATAAAATCATTGCTGATATTTTGATTATTTATGCTCAAGTTTCTTACAAATTTTTCATTTGCTGATTTAATATAAATTGTACTAAGGTTTGACTCTTGAACAACTTCTATGGAGTAGTTTTCGTCAAAAATTAAGCTTATGTCTATTAAATCATTTTCCAAATCAAAATCTTCCCATAAATCTTGCTCTTGGGATTGTTCCCCATAATTCACCAATAAACTGTCATCTGGCTCACAAATGTGATCCCACATGATTAAATTCTTTGTTTGTTCGGGTTTTTCATAATACTCAAAAAAGTTTTGTGTGATTATTTCAGTCCTTGGAAAATTTTTTAAGTATTCGGGAGTATTTTGATTATGGGAATTTAAGGCATTTAGTCCTTCCTTGGCATTTTTAGCTGTATTTGCTATACCTTGATCCATTTGACAATTGAAGATAGCTTGGGAAAAATCAGAAAAATCTTCTGTATGCTTTGTTTGCTCAAAAGTCTGAGCTTGTGGAATGTTTAGTATTTCTTCAAGGGGTACAGCGTCAAAACCCAGATTAATACCCGTAAAGTAATTTTTTAAATGATTTTTATCATTCGCATTGGCAGGCAGATTATTTTCGACAAGAAAATTATTTGTCTGACTTGATTGCTTATGCTCTGATAAATTGTCAGAAGATAATACAATATGTGACAGAGATCGCTCAAGACTATATTGGTTATGAGGCTTACCAAGATAAGGATTTCCTTGTCTTTTTTTTCGCCTTGGAGAAACGCCAAGCCCTGTATTGTCCTGAACAAAGTGGGTAATATGTTCGGGTGACATGGCAGATGACAAAAGATCGTCATAGTTGTTCACTTGTACTTCTTCTACTTGATCTGTTAAACGGCTCAGCCTTGTCTGATCAAGCAGATAATTATTATGTTCCGGCATTAAATTTTCAATATCCTGTTCACTTGAAAATTTGTCAGATATTTTTTCTGTTTTTTGATGTTCAAAACTTTTAAAAATTTCGTCCACATTGCCGGGAATTACAATATTGCCAAAGTTTTCAAATGAATTAGAATTGTCAACAAGAGTTTGATCTATACTCAAATTATCTGATTTTTTGTTTTGATTTTCAAAATCTAAAGTATTTTCACCAATTTTCACCATGGGCTAACTCTGTTTGTTGATAATAAATGAATGACAAAAAATTATAGTTTCATTACATTTAATATAAGCCATAATCGAGATTAAGTCAAAAGCTTAGAAAGTGTGGAATTATTTTTGTTTCCTTTATGAATGATTGACTAAAAAATAATAATTTTATAGAGTGAAACTATCATTTTATGAGTTTCATACTAAAAAAATTAAAATGGAGAATATTATGGAAAAGCTCAAAATTTCATACTTGCGAGAGAATGATAAACACATTATTAACACAGATCACATAAGCCTTGGGCAAATTGTTATTGATCACAGCAATGTTGCTTCTGAGGACAGAAAAGGTGTTGCCAAACAATTTGTGGCTATTGCCTCTGTGTATTGTTATTGTGCAACTTTAGCTGATGCCATGGAAACAAGAGGATTAAAATATAAAAATATCCAAGCCACCGCGGAACTTGTTACAGGTAAAAATGAAAAAAATGCCAATAAAATTTTAAATATTTCCATTGATGTACAAGTTGACATAGATGAGGCTGACAAAGAGCTATTTGAAAGGGTGCAAATGGTTATGCGAAATGGTTGTATTGTTACAAATTCCATTCATGATGGTATTGAGATGGAGTATAATCTAAGGTCTACTTTTTAAAATTTAGAATTTTTTAAAACCTTAGCACAATTTAGTCGGTGCTGAAAATAATAATAACTATCTGTTAGCAAAGAATATTTTTACCAAATAACAC
>CAYJHF010000032.1:0-5053 GCA_964369905.1 uncultured Mailhella sp.
GTGTTCTTTTTGCTAACTTTACTTTTATTAACAATATGTTATCACATTTTTCAGCGTGAACTAATTACAATCTCTGTAATATTTGCCCGTCCGTAGACAGAACTATTATTTGCCACGGAATAAATTTACCACTGGCTTTTAAGGCATTAATTGTTGCTTTTTCAAGCCCACCACAGCAGGGAACTTCCATGCGTACAGCTGTTACTGACTTTATATTATTTTCAGCAATAATTTTGCTTAATTTTTCTGTATAATCACCTTCATCTAGTTTAGGACAGCCAATCAAAGTTACTTTATTTTTCATAAATTCAGCATGAAAATTGGCATAAGCATAAGCTGAACAATCAGCTGCAATAAGCAAATTAGCCCCATCAAAATATGGTGCATTAGGCGGAACAAGCTTTATTTGCACAGGCCATTGCCTTAGCTCTGATACTTCATTGTCTTGTTTACAATTACTCTTCTCAGCCCTATTAATATTTTTTGCTTTACTGCCGGAACAAGCGGAAGAAATATTTTCAATCTTATTTATTGGTTGCAATGCAGGTTTATGACCAGACACATTTATAATGTCACGCTCAGAAAAGCTAATAGCTCCCACAGGGCAAACAGGTAAGCAATTACCCATTCCGTCGCAATAATCATCGCGCACAACTTTTGCCTTACCATCAATTATAGCAATGGCACTTTGCTCACACCTGTTGGCACAAAGCCCACAGCCCACACATTTTTCTTCATCTATTTTTATTATTTTTCTTGACACTTAATCACCTTTCAAATTTAGCATTTTTTTTTCATCTTTCAAGTCAAAAAAACCGCTCAAAACTTCTAATTTTCTAAACCCTAAATCATAATTTCCAGCAGTTGCTTCTTGTTTTATATAAGTTTGCAAAGCCTGAATTACTGATAAATCTAAACTCTCTGTGCAATGTATTTCAAATTTATTTTCATCAACTTCACGAATTCTAAAAGGCGGTGTCATTTTATATTTTTCATTAAGTAAAATTTGGAGATTTTGTTCAGTCAGTTCAATAAATTTTAATTTTTGCTCACTAATTTTTGCATTATACCTAAACCTAGTCAATAAACAAGGTTTTGCTTGTTGATGTGGGTTTTCAAGTTGAATTTTTAGAGCCAGCTGCCTCAGCTCTGCCTTGCTAAAACCACTCAAGGCAAAGGGAGAAATAATATTTAATTCTGCCAAAGCCTTTAAGCCAGGTCTATGACTTTTTGTGTCATCAAAATGAGTGCCGTCACAAAGATTTTGCCCATTACAAGCTTTTAGCATGGTAGAGAAAACTTCAAATTTACAGTAATAACATCTCTCAAAATGGTTCTCTCGCAAAAATTGATATTGAAATAAATCAAAGTTAATAAAAGTCAAGGACATATTATTTTGTTTGGCAAAATTTTCTAAATATTTTGTTTCACCAGAATCAATATGTTGCCCTCTAACGTGAAATAAATTAATCTCAAAACCATTTTGTTTGGCAAAAAATGCCAAAAGCCTGCTGTCAAGCCCACCTGAACAAGCAATATTAATAGGTTGAGGTATTTTTTGCAGTATTTCTTTTAACTTGTTAATTTTATTTTGTAGCATAAGCTTTAAGTACGTCTAAACAATTGGGAGTGTAAATGGGCAACTGTTTTAATATTGCTTTTTATTTCTGGCGAATTAGGGCAAAAAATAGGTTGATAGCCAAGTCTTTTTGCTTGCTTATAGCGAACATCATGGCCGGAAACCGGACGAATTTGCCCATTTAAATCCACTTCACCCCAAAATGAAGAACGCTCAGGCAGTGGAATATCATAAAATGAAGATAAAATTGCAGCCACAAGGGCTAAATCAAGTCCGGGTTCTTGCAATCTCATGCCTCCGCCCACCTTGGCATAAATATCCACTTGTCCAAAATTTAGTTTTAATCTTTTTTCAAGAACAGCAAGCAGTAAGTGCAAACGATTTACGTCAAAACCAAGTCCTGTGCGCCTTGGTATTGCCAAATAAGTTTTAGAAACAAGGGCTTGAATTTCCACTGCAAATGTTCTTTGCCCATCAATTGCCATAACCACAGCTGTTCCTGATAGGCTTGTATCACGCTCGCCAAGAAAAAAGGTAGAAGGATCTTCAACAATTTCAAGTCCATGCTGAAGCATTTGAAAAACTAGCAATTCTTGGTTGGGGCCAAATCTATTTTTTAAAACTCGCAAAATTCTAAATACTTGCCTGCGATCACCCTCCAGGGAAATCACTGTGTCCACCAAGTGCTCAAGAAGACGCGGCCCTGCCAAATCACCTTCTTTTGTAACATGGCCAACCAAAACTAAGGTGCAATGTTTTTTCTTACAAACTTCCACAAGCTCGGTGGCACAGGCCTTAACTTGGCTCACATTACCCGGTAAGCCCTCAGCATAATCAGAAGCAAGTGTTTGAATTGAATCAACAATCAATAAATTTGGGCTTGAGTTTTCTAAAATATCTAAAATATCTTGCACTCTTGTGGTTGCAATGGCCAAAAGGTTTTCATGTAAAACATTTAACCTCTCTGCCCTACTTTTAATCTGTGGTAGCGATTCTTCCCCACTGGCATAAAGCACAATTTGCTTATTGTTAATTTTATTATAAGAAACTCCCTTAGAAACAGCACCTGCCAATTGTAAAAGCAGTGTAGACTTGCCAATTCCCGGCTCTCCGCCTACTAAGATGGCAGATCCTGGCACAAAGCCTTTACCAAGTATTTTATCTAAGGCCTCAAGACCACTGCCAAAGGTTTGGTAATCTTCTATGCTAACATCTTGCAAGGCAATGGGGGAATTTTTTTCAAAAGCTCGGCTAAGCCCTTTTTTATTGCTTTCTTTAACCAAGACAAGCTCTAAGCTATTCCAAGCTTGGCAAGCTTGGCATTGCCCTTTCCATTGTGCTGATTTTGCCCCACACTCAGTGCACTGATAATTTTCTTTTACTTTTGCCATTTATTATCCACACTAAATTATACTTATTTTTTAGCATCAGCTAAATTACAAGGGCTTACTTTCATTATTAAATTCAGTAATAAAAATATTCCATGATGTTATAAATAAGGCCGCAATAATCGGCCCCATAATAAAACCGTTCATCTCAAACATGGCAAATCCTCCCAAGGTAGACAACAAGACGAGATAATCAGGAAGTTTTGTGTCACGTCCAACCAAGATCGGCCGCAAAATATTGTCTACTAAACCAATCACTGCCACTCCAAATATTACTAAAACCACAGCGGAAAAAATATTACCCACAGCAAAGAAATAAATAGCCACGGGGAGCCAAACAAGCCCTGCTCCAATCATTGGAACTAGGGAAAACAAAGTCATCACAACACCCCATAAAAGAGCGCCATTAATTCCAAGTAGCCAAAAAATAAAGCCCCCAAGAAAGCCTTGTATAATGGCAATAACTAAACTGCCCTTGATTGTTGCTCTGGTTACTTCAGAAAACTTGGCAAAAAATTGAGCTTCCCTTTCATCACCGAGTGGGAGTGCCAAATGCAAATAAGTAATTAGCTGTTCACTATCGCGTAACATAAAAAATGCCACATAAAGCAAAATACCGATTTGAGCAACAAATCTTATGGTTCCTTGCCCTATTAAAACAGTATGTTGCGCAACATATTTACTTATAAAAATAGCGGTTTCACTTATTTTAGTCTTAATTGTTTCATCGCTAATATTTAGCTTGTCAAAAATCGTCTGAATTTCAGGGAAGGCTGTTTTTATTTCTTCAAAATAGGTGCTAAAATTAATTCTGCCACTTTGTAAACCTTCAAATAAAATAATTCCCTGATCCAAAAAAGAATTTAAAATAAATAAAAATGGAATTACAACTATTAATATGCAAACCAAAAGAGTGCATAAAGCTGATAAATTTCTTCTTTTTGATTTATGAATAAAATATTGATTAATCGGAGCAAATACAATAGCAATGATTACAGCCCAAAAAATCACCCCAAAAAATGGAGCCATTAAAAGCAAAAAAACAATGCTAACTAAAGCAAGTAAGCCTAAAAAAGAACGATATTCAAGCTTTGCTTGCATGAATAACTCCTCAGGTATAGAGTTTTAATATTAAAACGGTTGATGCTTAAAAGTACAATTGTTACTTATGATTAGTATTTCTTTAGTATAATAAAATCAAGTTTTTGCAGTAAGTAGGCACATAGCACACAATTATTTGTAATAGTTTGACTAAAAAAAATTTTTAGCCTTAGATAAGCAAAGCTACGGCAAACGGCATTGCTTTGTATGCTGTAATGTGAGCCAAAATTTGCCTTAGCTCACATTACTAAGTTCACAAATATTATGAGAATAAATTGTCGCAATAGCTTGTGTTTATCCCACTGTTGTACCCATTAAAGATTTTACAACTTACAGTAAATTCTTCTGATTTTTTATTGAATTTTACTGTAAATTCCACATGACCAAAGTTCCCAATTTGTGCAAATCCCGCAAAAGGTTTGGCTGAGGAACAGTTTTTTGCCAAATTTTTAGCAGAAATAGAAAAAATTTCTTGAATATCCTGCATAAATTCCTTAACTATTACGTCAAAATCATCAGAACCGGAAAAAAGATAATTATTTTTAACATAAATATTGTTTTTTTCAGAAACACAAGCCCAATTGTCTGACTTTAGCTGGTAATCCAAACTTTTTTGCAGTTCACTGACATTTTTATCTAAAATATCAAAAATTGTTGTGACACAAAAATCCAAATTTTCTCCACTTGCTGACATATATTTTACTCCTTAAGTCAAAAAAATCTTCAATCTAAGCCGGTTACACAATATATTTCCCCGAGCTTTTCATATAAAAACACTCTCAACGAGATTGCAAGATGATAATCTGAATAACTTATTTATGCAATACTTCAAGCTAAATTTAAAAATCTTATATGATGTTTTTATATATAACAACTTGAATATACACATAAATAATTCATAAATTCATTAATTTTCTGCAATAATCTGCGTAAATATAATTTGAAAAATAGAATATTTTTTTTTACACTGTTTACTGAACTTGGC
>CAYJHF010000032.1:5063-17248 GCA_964369905.1 uncultured Mailhella sp.
AATACAAACAAAAATTATTCATAAATTCATAAATATTATACAATAATTTACCCAAAATATAATTTGAAAAATAGAATATTTTTTTTTACACTGTTTACTGAACTTGGCAATACTAAAACAAAAGGCAGTTATGTTAAAAATATTCCATACTTCAGATTGGCATTTGGGACGTTCTTTATATGGGCGTAAACGCTATGATGAATTTAAAAATTTTTTGGACTGGTTGGCTCAAAATATTTATAATCATGAAATTGATATTCTTTTAATTTGTGGTGATGTGTTTGATACAGCAAATCCAAGCAATACAGCTTTGGAACTTTACTACAATTTCTTGCATAAAATTTCCACATCATCGTGCAAACACGTTGTGATTATAGCCGGAAACCACGATTCACCATCACTTTTAGAAGCACCAAAGCATTTACTCAAAATATTAAATATTCATGTGCTTGGAGTTGCCCATATTGAAGACGCAAAAAATGATGTACTACATTTAGTTTGCGAAAAAGGAGAAGTTTTGCTTTGTGCAACACCATATTTGCGAGACAAAGACTTAAGACAGGTAATCGCAGGCGAAGACAGAAATAGCCAAAACTCCAAAATGCTAAGTAATATACAAAATCATTATAACCAGTTAGCAAAATATGCCTGCCAACAACAAGAAGAAATTTTAACTTCAAAAGGTTATAAAATTCCTATAATTACCACAGGCCATCTTTTTGCGGCAGGCGGAAAAACATTTAACGATGATGGAGTTAGGGATTTATATGTGGGCAGTTTGCTTTTCGTTGGAGCTGACACATTTTCAGAAAATTTCGATTATGTTGCCCTCGGACATTTACATCTTGCCCAATGCGTCAACAAAAATGAGAGTATTCGTTACAGCGGTTCTCCAATTCCCATGGGTTTTAATGAGGCAGGTAAGGCAAAACAAATTATTCTTATAGAGTTTAACTTTCAAGGTAAAGAAATAATAAAAAATATTCAGCAAATTGAAATTCCGTGCTTTCAAGAATTGGTAAAAATTGTGGGCAATCTTGAGCAAATTCAAAACAGGCTCTTTGAACTAATAAGCATAAATTCGAGAGCTTGGCTAGAAATTGAATACACAGGCCAAGAGCTTGTTGCAAATTTATCTTCTGTACTTGAAGAAGCAGTTTGCAATAGTCATTTGAAAATTATTCGCATAAAAAATAATAAAGCCTTGCAATTGACCATGGAAGCTTCAAGTATTGATGAAAATTTAGCTGATTTGAATGAACACGAAGTATTTGAACGTTGCCTCGAAACTTACGACATACAAGAAGATGAGAAAAAACTGCTCACAGAAAGCTATAATGAAATTTTACAAATATTTTATGAGCAAGATAAAAATTTAGAATAGAAATCAGAATACACAACGATTTTGCAGAGTTCTAGCATAAGGATAAAAATGAAAATTCAAAAACTTAGATTTAAAAACTTAAATTCTCTTTATGGAGAATGGGAAATAGATTTTAATGATTTAGCCTATACTGACAATGGAATTTTTGCCTTAATCGGTCCAACAGGAGCTGGAAAATCAACAATTTTAGATGCAATCTGCCTTGCCCTTTATGGACAAACTCCAAGATTGAAAAATATTACGAAGAGTCAAAATGAGATTATGTCAAGGCACAGTAGTTCATGCTATGCAGAAATAATTTTTAGCTCCGTCGCCGGTGTATTTATTTGTCGCTTTGAGCAACACAAGGCCAAAACCAGTAAGAACTTACAGCCCCCAACCCACTCTATAAGCAATTTTGCTGACGGAAAAATTTTAGAAAACAGCAAAACCAAGGTCTTAGAACAGGTTGAAAAAAAAACCGGAATGAACTTTGAGCAATTTAACCGCTCTATGCTATTGGCACAAGGAAAATTTGATGCTTTTTTAAAGGCAGATATTTCCGAAAAGTCAAGTATTTTGGAGCAAATTACCGGAACAGAGATTTATTCGGAGATCTCAAGACTGACTTTTGAAAAGGCCAAAATTGAACTAGAAAAACTAAATTCTTTACAAGAACAAAGCAGTTTTTTTTCCTTACTTTCTAACGAGCAGAAAATAGAAATCAACCATGAGCTTAGTAATCAAGAAAAGGAAGAGATTGAACTTATTACAATAAAGGCCAATTATCAAAAAGACATTTTACAACATCGATTAATTTTAAATTTAGAAAAAGAATTGCAAGAAATTTTGCTCGAGCAAGAAATATTTTTGCCACAACTAGAGGCTTTTCAAAATGATAAACTAAAGCTCCAAAAGGCAAAAGAAGCTGCAAAAGCTGATGGAATTTATGCTAAACTAAAAACTATTAGAGAACACCTTGAGCAAAATAGTTTACAAGTATGCAAGCAAGAGCAGTTAATACCAAACTTAGAAAAGTCATTTATGAACTGCCAAAACACGAAAAATAATTTGCAAAATATATTGCAAAATACAAAGGCAAATTACGAAAAGCAAATCCCTCTATTTCAGCAAATTCGTCTTCTAGATCAAAGTCTTAGCCTGCAACAAGAAAATATTTCCAAGCAAAGTAAATTGGTGCAAGAAGAGCAAAATAAAATAAATAAACTAAGTGCTACAATTAAAAATGATGAAAAAAACTTAGAGCAAACAAAATTTGACCTGCAAGAACTGGAAAATTGGTTGGCAGAAAATAAAAATGATGAAAGTTTAATATTAAACCTAGCCGGAATTGTGGAACAATTAAAATCTTTAGAAGCTTTATATCAAGCAAAAAACTTGGATTATGAGAAAATAAAGTCACTTAGAAAAGCATTGGAAAAAAATACAGCTGAAAAAACAAAAATAAGCCAAGAAGTGGAAAAAACTCATATAAGTATGTCTGATTATAAAAATCAAATATTAATCAAGAAGCATAAACTAGAAGAGATTTTAGATAAAAAATTGTTGCGAGAATATCGCACCCAAAAAGATCACTTAATCAAACAAAAAATACTAATCACCACCATTATAACCCTAGAAGAACACAGAAAAAACTTGGAAGATCATAAACCCTGCCCACTATGTGGTTCACTCGATCATCCTTTTGCTAAGGGAAATATTCCCGAACTGTCTGACATAGACAGCCAGTTGCTTAAAACTGAACAAATTATTATGGAAGCAGAAAATTTTGAAAGCCAAATTAGTAAACTTGAAAAAGAAAGCCAACTCATTGAAGCAAAACTAATAAATTTAAAAGCACTCTTACAAGCAATTCAAAAAGACTTGGATTTAAATATTGCAAACCTTGATGAAATTCAAAATATATACCATGAACACGAAAAGTCCTACGCTATTAAAAACTCTGAAATTCTAGAAATCTTAATGCCCCTTGGAATTAGCGAAATTTTGCCAAATAACTTTAACCAATTGCAAAATTATTTGCAAAATAAACTCCAGAATTGGCAAAGCAAAACTGCACAAAAAATAGTTTTGGCCACCAAGAGTCTAGAAATGACCAATCAATTAAAGTATAATGAGGAGTTGCAAAAAAACCATATAACTCAATTCCAAGATTTTTCTAAAACTCTTAAAAGCTTGCAAGATAATTTTAGCACTGAAAATAATGAGCGTTTAAAACTTTTTAAGCAAAAAAATGTTGATGCTGAGGAGCAAGCAATAAAAAATAAAATTTTAGAACTGGAAAAAAGTTATGATTTAAATTCTCTTCATTATTCAAATGCAGAAAAAGATTTACAAAGGCATAAGGTTGAACTGCTTACATTAAATCAACAAAATACTGACTATAAAAACAAAATTAATAAACTTGATCAGGAATTTAATAATTTTATATTTAGCATTGGTTTTGAAAATGAGAGTAAATATTTGGAAGCAAAAATACCTCAAACTGAGCTTAATCTTCTTGAGAAAAAGCAACAAGCATTGGAAAAAAAGAAGTATGAGCTAGAAGCCTCTAAACAAGAAAAAGAAACTAAGCTTAGGGCAGAAAATAATAAATCCCCAAATAATAGCTTAGAAAATTTATCCACATTGATGACTAAACTTGAAGAGGATTTAAAAAACCTTTATGAAAATATAACGAAAAACAAGTTAATTTTGCAAAAAAACTTGGAAGAAGAAAATAAGTCAGAACAAATAAGCAAAAAAATTAATTTACAAAGTCAGGAAGCAGAAAAATTTGCCAAACTAAATAAATTGATTGGCTCAGCAGATGGAAAAAAATACCGCAATTTTGCTCAAGGTTTGACCTTTGATGCTCTAATTTCCAATGCTAATAAACAATTGGAGAAAATGAGCGATCGCTATTTACTGATTCACAATAGGCAAAATCCTTTAATTATAAATGTGGTTGACAATTACCACGGTAGTGAAATTAGGCCAACCACAAACCTCTCGGGCGGTGAAAGCTTTATTATAAGTTTATCTTTAGCTTTAGGCCTTTCAAAGTTGGCTAGCCAAAAAGTTAGAGTTGATTCCCTATTTCTGGACGAAGGCTTTGGCACACTTGATGATGAATCACTTGAAACGGCCATTTCAACCTTGGCAAATCTTCAGGAAGATGGAAAACTTATAGGCATAATTTCTCATGTGGCAGCCCTCAAGGAAAGAATAGTAAACCAAATTCAAATTACTCCTCTTTCCAATGGAAGAAGCACTATAAGTGGAGCAGGTTGTATACAGATTAGCTAATCCATTTTAAAAGCTTTTAGGCTAAGCTATATTTTTTTCGTCCCAATCCTCACAAAAATAAATTGGACACTCCAAAACTTTCAGATCTTGCCCTTGTAACTTTTTATAAAGCCAGACATTGAAAAAACGCTCATGTAAATAGGCGAATACTCGAGTATTTTTTTCATTTTGCACTTCATTTTTAATTTTTTCTTCCAAAATAAAAAGGAGTGGAAAAATCCATTCACAAAACTCAATAAAATATTCTGTCTTCATAATAAATAACGTTGAGAGATAGAGCTTTTTTTCGCCTAAAACTTTTTGTATTGCCTCAGCATATTCAGGGTAAGTATTTAAAATAATTTCTTGCATCAAGTATAAATACAGTTTGGAATGTTTTGAAGCAATATACTGATCTTTTACATTGAGTTGCAAAAATTGATAAGGAATGGATAAACAAAAATCATAATCATTAACCAAATCAAAATAATGTTTGTCCATAACTTGATCTGCAAGTAAGTTCCAAAATTTATCACCATTTACATGAATATATGGCCTTTGGAAACCACCATTTGCAAGGGGATTTGTTTTGAGGCTTAATAAGCGTCTATAATGGGCAAAGCCAATATATTTCATGTTTGGATTTTGAGGAATATAATTTTTCCAAATCCAGTAATGGGCGGTAAGTTCACCAAAATGATAGTTTTTGCCTGAAATATTATCCCCTGTATGATCGCATAGTATATTTAAACTTTTATTATTGGCACAATTTGTTTGAATGGGATTGTGAACTTCACTATATAAAAATAATGGGGGAATATTCCAATAAAACACAGGAAGTTTATTGTAGATGGAAAAGATTTGAATATCTTCCTTTCTCTTAGCCACATAAGCCTTGTGCCAAACATCTAAATATCTAAAATACTTATAATTAGGGGCAAGATCCTCAAAATATTTTGTTTGATTATCGGAAAAAAGTGCTTTATCGCCTGATATACAACAAAAAGTTGAACTTTTATTCCATTCTTCTTTAACAAAAAATTCCCCATCAGCATTTATAATTCCAATATCATAACCTTTTTCAAGCACAAAATTTGTTAAACTATTTTCTCCACTTTCATATTGATATACTTCAAATTTATATTTAGGTTCTTTACCTTGCATAAACTCAATAAAAAGCTCTCTTTCAATCATAATAGCATTTGTTCTGATATGATAGTTTATTTTGGCAATAGTTTTTTTTCTTGATTTTACAATAAGATCTTTATATTTATCCCAATATATTTTTCTCTCTTCTGTGTTTTCAGGTGGAATTTCCTTATCAAAATTCACACTTATATTGGGATTTCTTTGCCATGACCCAAAAGCACCCATAAATTTCAGATTTGGATTTTTCTCAAATTGGGCTTGATAAAGTTTTAACCAATTGGCATATAAAATTTTTGTGTGGGTATTTAAACAAAAAATATATTGATTATTTAAGATGTTGGCTACTCTATAATAAGCCATAAAGTCAAAGCCATCATCAGGCAAATCAATAAAATTAATATTTGATTTATTGGCCAAATCTTTTAGTTTTTCATAATCTTCAGGCAAATCTTCAAAGCCTTTAACTGCAAAATGAAGTTTATGCTCACAACCAACAGGAAATTCATTATAAGAGTTTAAAAACTCAATTGCACTATTTAGGCCTCCGTTAACCCCTCTGGCCAAATAAATTACATCAATCATGGTAAAGCTCTCCAAAGCCTAAGGTTTTCATTAGTCTTTATATATTTTTTCAAATTTAGTATTCTCATCGCAAGGTATGGAAAAATTGAGACAAAATTCCTTTGGAAGCACCACATCTTGCCCATTATTAGAATAATGCCTAAATTTATTAACTCTTACTTTGCGATATTTCTCAATGGCAATCATGGAATCATAAAAGGAGATGCAAGCAATTTCTTGATTTAGTTTATTTAAAATATTTTTTTCCTGTGTAGATATAGTTTCAAGTTCATTAAAATACTTAAAATGAAGAGCATCAATAATTTTTTTAAAATATTCAATATGGTTATTGGGGTTTTTGTAACCGCCTCCAAATTCTTTCCAGTAAGCTGTGTGGCAATCTTCTATTAAATACACTCCTCCAAGATTTAGTTTGGAAAAAAGAAAATCAAATGAAGAAATTACATCTTTAGCCACGTGAGAACCATCGTCAATTATTACATCAAACTTGGCCTTGGAAAAATATTTTTGCATAAATTTTTGATCACTAGCACTGCCATGAAAAAATTTAATTCCGGGGCTAAATTGTATATCTTGGCACTTAGGATTAATATCAAGACCAACCACAAAAGAATTTTTAGGCAAATAGGTTTTAAACATTTCCAAAGAACCACCGTTTAGCACTCCAATTTCTAATAAATTCACAGCCTTATTTTCTTTGACAAAGGAATTTAAATAGCGTTCATAAATTTCAAAATAATGCTCCCACTTAGTAGAGCAGAATTTATTACTATTTTTATAAATTTCTGAAAGGGGTGAAGTCAATAATTCTGAATTGTCAGTAGTTTCAAAGTGGTCTAAATTCATAAATCTGGCAATTGGATTGCGAATTTCTTTATTTGGATTTTGCATATCAGTTTCCCATATTTTTTGTTTCACTATAGAATGTTCATTTAGCACAAAAAATAAAATATTACAAGCCTATCAAAAACAACTGAAAATTTCATCAAACTTTTATTTTACAATTTCTAATTCTTTATTTATTATGCCTCTCAATAATTTTGTACTACTTGAAACATCTGCATAACCCTTTGTGCAAGATTGCAAGAAGAATTTGCAAAAAATTATTAAAGCTCTCTGTTTAGGACTATTAATGTATAATAAAAATTTTTCTACCCCCCATGTAAGTATATTAAGCACCCACTTAATGATTGTGGCAGTAATTTTGTGCACCATGTATTTAATTGCCAATATTATGGCAGTAAAGCTAATTAATATTAGGGGAATTACTGTTTTTGACGCAGGAACAATCACCTTTCCCATCGCCTATATGTTGGGCGACATATTGACAGAAATTTGGGGGTTTAGAGTTGCCAGAAAAGTTATATTATTGAGTTTTTTATGCAATATTTTTCTAATGCTCTTCACAACACTTGGTATTTATTTACCCTACCCAGATTATACAGCTGAAACCGCTGAGGCCTATGCCCATATTTTTGGCTATGTGCCAAGAATAGTTTTAGCCTCTCTAGTGGCTTTTTTGGTTGGAGAAATAGCTAATGCTTTTGTAATGGATCGCATGAAAAAATGGACAGAAGGCAGGCATTTATGGCTTAGAACCATTAGCAGTTCTATGCTCGGATATTTTCTGGACACAACGATTTTTGTCTGTATTGCTTTTGCAGGCACAGTACCTCTATTTGATTTATTTACCATGATAGTTATTCAATATATTGGTAAAGTTTTGCTTGAAGCAATCTTTGCCACACCTTTTGTTTATATTTTAGTTAACTATTATAATAAATTATATGCAAAAGAAAGGCAGATGGCTGAAAAATAAAATTTTATAATTAAAGAAAAAAACACTTGCAAGCAATTCTAAAATGCTTATTATATACCGAAAGTTTAGAACAATTATTCTTTTTATAAAAAACATTTAAAATAATCTTAAGTATTGCAAGATACTTTGCCAAAAATTACTGTGCAAAGTTCTTTGAATGAGGATAAAATGAAATTAAAAAAAATTCTTAGCTCCCTTTCCATTATTTTAGCCCTTAGTGCCTTTGGAACTTTTAGCTTTCCTGATGATTCTGAAGGAAGAAGACTTGGCGGAGGCCGTAGTATTGGACGAACTGTTGCTCCTAAAGCAACTCCTTCCACCGGTTCAGGTTTTACCCAACAACAGCAAAGGCAAAATATTAATCAATCCCAAGCAGCCGGAACTTCATCTGCCATGAGCAGAGGCGGAATGTTTGGCGGTCTTTTTGGTGGACTATTGGCAGGAACACTCCTTGGCTCTTTGCTCATGGGCGGGGGCTTTGCCGGAGTTGGTTTATTTGATATTTTACTTATTGGCCTAGTTATATTTATGGTTTCTCGCTTTTTTAGGGCGCGCCAAAATAATAATCAAAATAATCAACACTCTCAAAACTACCAAAGCACTCAAAATACTTGGAATAAGCCACAGTCAAGTAATAGCGGTAGTGCTTGGGATCGCCTAAGAAGTGATGAACAGGGTTTTGAACAAGAAAACAACAATACTGCAAATTCTTATGATGCAGAAAGTTCAAATTCTAATGTTGCTGGCATAAATATTGAAGAATTTATAGCCGGTGCTAAAACTCTTTATTTAAGAATGCAATCATCATGGGACGAAAGGGATTTGGAAGACATAAAACAGTTTACAAGCCCTGAACTCTTTGCAGAAATAGAAACACAGTTTAAGGAAGAGCCAACACCAACTAAAACAGAAATCCTCTTGGTTGATGCAAGCTATATGGATAGAATGGAAGATGGCGATAAAGAATATGTTTCTGTAATTTTTGATGTTTTAATGCGTGAAGATCAAAGTGCACAAAATTCCTCACAAGTTAGGGAAATCTGGACATTTGTGAAAGAATTGAACTCCAAACAAATGTGGACATTGGCCGGAATTCAGCAAGTATAAAACGCAACTATAGACTTATAAAATTTACTTTGTGGGAATTTTTCTCACAAAGTAAATTTTGTTTAATCAACTATAATTTGCGATGCTGAAAAATATAATAACTATAAAGTGTTAATGGCTTTGAAAAATGAATAAAAATCCCATAGGCCTTTTTGATTCGGGCATAGGTGGTCTTACTGTACTAAGAGCATTAAAAGAAATTCTCCCCCACGAGAACTATATTTACCTTGGCGATACAGCAAGGCTGCCATACGGAACAAAAAGTCAGGAAACCATCATAAAGTACGCCTTACAATGCACAGAAAAACTAATGGAGAACAACCTCAAGCTCTTGGTTATGGCTTGCAATACAGTTAGTTCCGTGGCTTTGCCAAGCCTAAAGGAAAAATATCCTGAAGTTATGATTATTGGCGTTGTTAAACCTGGAGCAAATGCGGCCTGTAAAGCTTCCAAAAACAATAGCATAGCCATAATTGGCACAGAGTCAACCATAAATGGCAAAGCTTATGAAAGAGAAATTTTAGCCATTAATCCCATGGCAAAAATTGTTGCTAAACCTTGTCCTTTATTCGTGCCCATGGCAGAAGAAGGCTTGGTAGAGGGAAGATTGGCAGAAGAGATTGCACATCATTATTTGGCAGAAATTTTTGCTAAAAAGCAAAATTGCCCTGACACATTGGTACTTGGCTGTACTCATTTCCCCCTTTTGAGAAATGCCATCAAAAATACCATTGGAGAAAATATAAATCTTGTTGATTCAGCCCAAACCACAGCCGAAAAAGTACATGATTTTCTAAAGTCAAAAAATATGTTAAATTCTGCAACTCCAGCAGAAAATACCAATCAATTTAAATTTATGACCACTGATGATGTTATAAAATTTAAAAATATTGGGGAAATGTTTTTAGGTTTAAAACTGAATGAAAAAAATATAGAACTGGTAGATTTATAATGCTGAGGCTAAAGCTTACCATTGCGTATGTTGGCACAAAATACTCCGGCTGGCAACTACAAATAAATAAGAATAATCCTAATATTGTAACAATTCAAAGTTTAATTGAAAAAGAGTTAAGTCGCATTTGTAATCAATCCATAAGAATTTTTGGCTCAGGCCGAACAGATGCAGGAGTACACGCCCATTGTCAAGTGGCACACTGCGACATTCCGGAACATAAAAGCCATATAAATTGGCAATATGCTTTAAACACTTCCCTTCCGCCTGACATAAGAATTAAAAATTTTGCTTATGTAAGTTCTGATTTTCACGCCATGTTTGATGTGGAGCGCAAGGCTTATGTTTATAGGCTATGGCTGGATAGAAGTTTTCTTCCACCTGAGCTATACCCCTTTGTGTGGAATTGTGGTAAAGTAGATATTGAGAAAATGCAAATGGCAGTTCCCTACCTGCTTGGAAAGCATGATTTTTCTAGCTTCCAAAATGCAGGCTCCAGCATCAAGTCTAGTGTTAGAACGCTTTATGATATAAAAATATCAAGTCCAAGTTTGGATCCGGAAAATCATGAGATAAACCTATACTTTGAAGCCAATGGTTTTTTAAGGCAAATGGTAAGAAATATTACAGGATTATTGGTTGCTTGTGGTAGAAATAAGTTTGAAATAGCAGAAATTCCAAAACTTTTGCAGGCCAAGGATCGTTCAAAAGCTCCAATCAGTGCTCCGGCCAAAGGTCTTTGTATGGCAAGAATTTGGTATAAAAATCAAGATTAATTTTTCTTCAAATTGGGTTTATATAATGCTAGAGTACAAATGCACCAAGGAAGATCATCTAAAAAGAATTGATCATATTCTGCAACATATTTTGCCAGACTTTGGACTTAGAAGTAGGCGCAGATTTTGTGAACAGGGCTTTGTTAGCCTCAACGGAAAAAAAGTAAAGCCTGCCACAAAAGTTTGTGAAAATGACTTAATAAGTTTTGATAGTAGTTTACTTTCTTCTGATTTTGATAAAAATTTAGCCAAAGATCAAATCCAAATTATTTATCAAACAAAGGATTTTGTAGCAATTTATAAACCAAGCCAAGTACATAGCGCAAAAATTAATGCAAAAATCAATCAAAATATGGAAGATTTAGTTTTAAATTTCTTTCCAAACACTCAAACCCATTTATTAAATCGTCTAGACTTTTCAACTTCCGGAATTCTAATGTTTGCTTTACATCAAGAAGCCAAAGAGCTGTGGGAAAATTTTCAAAAAAAACATCTGACCATTAAAACATATTTTGCCATAGTTGAAGGACATTTAAAAGAAAAAATACTCATAAATAATAAATTAAATTTAGCTAAAACGAGCACAAGAGTTTCTGATGAAATTGGTGAACATTGCACAAAAACTTCACCGCTTCTTCATTTTTTTGATAAAAATAAAAATCCCTTGAGCTTACTTTCTTGCACTATAACAAAGGGTGCAAGACATCAAATCAGAGCTCACCTTTCAAGCATCGGCCATGTAATTATAAATGACAAAAAATATGGAGCAACTCTTACTTATTCTCAGGCTGAAATTGACAGTTTATCATTTATAGATGAAATAATTTCTTTTGATTTTAATTCGGCAAAAACCTTCACTTCAACTGAAAAAACAAGCCTTGAATATGTAAAAAATAAAACAAAAACTATTAATCCGATTTTTTCAGAGAATTTTTTCTTGCATCACACAAAAATTGAGTTTCCTAATTTTCAAGCTACCTATTTTCCACAAAACTTTAAACATCTTCCGCAAACAATACAAGATCATTTAAAAAATTCCATATAATAACTTCAATAGCAATCAGTTTTATTCTTACAAAACATAAAAAACAAAACTTGAAAAACTTTTAGCCTTATTTTACTAAAAACCTTTTTATTTATAAATAGTTA
>CAYJHF010000033.1:0-11567 GCA_964369905.1 uncultured Mailhella sp.
GGGAAAACCTTTTTTTCAAAAAAGGTTTTCCCAAAAAAGGTTTTCCCAAAAAAGTTTTTCCCAAAAAGTTATACAAACAGTATTGATTAAAATTTATTCATTTTCATACTGCTTTAGTTTAGTGTGCAGTGTTTTTCTTGAAATACCAAGTTGTTTTGCTGCTTCACTCTTATTGTCATTTAGCTTTTCTAAGGTTTGAAGAATAAATTGTCTTTCCATATCTTCAAGCCTTTCTATGTGTGCAAACTGTATGCTTGCATTTTGCTCTTGTTTTTGAGTGAGCTGGGGAGGGAGTGCTTCAACATCAATATAATCACCTCTAACTAAGATGCAGGCTCTTTCAATGATATTTTCAAGCTCTCTCACATTGCCAGGATAAGAATATTTTACTAGAAAATCCATGGCTTTAGGGCTAAAACCCTTAATGTTCTTATGGTTTTTTAGAGCAAATTTTTCCAAGAAAAAATTGGCTAAGATGGGAATATCTCCGCTCCTCTCTTTTAAACTTGGAACAGTTAGAGTAACTACATTCAACCTATAATATAAATCTTCCCTAAAATTTCCATTTTCTATTTCTTGCTCTAAATTTCTGTTTGTGGCTGCCACAATACGCACATCAACATGCAAAACCTCATCACTACCCACCCTCTGGATTTCTTTTTGCTGTAAAACTCGTAATAATTTTACTTGCATAAGCAAAGAAATTTCACCAATTTCATCTAGAAAAATTGTACCTCCATTGGCTTGAAAAAAACGTCCCTCTCGGCGTTTATCTGCACCTGTAAAAGCTCCTTTTTCATGGCCGAACAGCTCAGATTCTAGCAGGCTTTCGGTTAATGCCGCACAATTCACAGCCACCATGGGTTTATGCTTTCTTTGGCTTTGCTCGTGAATTTGGCGAGCCACCAATTCTTTACCTGTTCCTGATTTTCCTCTTATTAAAATAGTGGCTTCCGATGGGGCAATGGTTGCGATTAAATCCTTTAGGTTTTGAATACTAAAGCTATTGCCGATAATTGGCGAGGAGTATGTATTTTGCAACTCTTGCATTTGTTTTTTTAGAATTGAATGTTCAAGGCTGCGTTGAAGTGTGATTTTTAATCTATCAAAATCAAGGGGTTTTGTTAGGTAGTCATAAGCACCTTGCTTGACGGCTTCTACTGCATTTTCAATATCAGAATAGGCTGTCATCATAATGATTGGAATGGCCGGATTATAATTATGTATTATTTCAAGTGCCTCCATTCCATCTATCTCAGGCATTCTAATATCCATTAATATGGCATCAAATGGTGTTTCTTTTGTCATTTCAACAGCTTCACGTCCATTAATAGCAGAACTGATATGAAATTTCCATTTTTTAAGTAAGGCTTCTAGCATGGTGCGGTGGCCATTGTCATCATCAACAACTAAAATATGAGCATTCATCATTTTATCCTCATGGATTTTTTATTTTTTTAGCATTATTTCTATTGCGGTATGCGTATAATTATATTTGTGCCAATACCTTCTGTGCTTTCAACATTTATTGTTCCATTGTGTGCTTGCACAATTTTTTGCACATTAACTAGGCCAAGCCCTGTTCCACTGGCTTTATTGGTATAATAAGGAGTAAAAATATTTTTTATTTGTTCAGGGCTTATTCCTAATCCATTGTCTTTAATAATAATTTCTAAAATATTATTGTGATAGCGTTCATTGTGATCCTTTGTGTTTTTATTTGCAAATAACTCATTTTGTGCTTGATAGTCAATATTTTCCGGATTTAGTTTAACATTATTGATTATGTTTGCATAGGTTTCAATAATTCCACCCTCTTGCTTGAGGGCTTGAATAGAGTTTAAATAAATATTTTGTAATACTTGCATAATACGATTTTCATCTAAAAATACCTTATTGCAGTCAGGAGCAATGTGTTCAATGAAATTAATGTTTTTATCTGTTTGTAATTTTACACTATATTTTGTTTTTTCTATAAGCTCATCTAAATTGACAGTGGACATATTAATGGTATTTGGTTTAGAAATTTCCAGTAAGTCTGAAACAACTTTGTCCACACGCATAACTTCTTCAGTCATAACATTGGCCAGATGGGCTTCTTCACTACCCTTAGCACTATTTTCAACAAATAGTCTGGCTAGGCCTTTAACTGCTCCTAAGGGGTTTCTGATTTCATGGGCAATGCCGGCAGCAAGTTTTCCTATGGAGGCAAGTCTTTCTTGACGATGAAGTTTTTCCTGTAAGTTTTGAATTTCTCTAAGGTCTTGCAATATTACACCATAGCCACTTTCTTTTTCACCAGGAACCGGAAAGGTGCTAATTTCAACTTGAATTGGGCTTTTATTTTTTTGAGGTAGGGTAATGATTAGATTTTTGAAATCATCTGTTAAATCATGCCCATGTAGCTGAGGAATAAGTTCAATAATATTTTTACCTATACTGTCTTTTTCATTACAATTTGTTAGGTTTTGCGCATTTGGGTTTAAGCTCAAAATATTTTGTTTGTAATCTAAGGTTATAATTCCAAGTGGTAGGGCGTCCATTAGAGATAAAATATAAGCCTTACTGCTTTGAATATCAGAATATGAGCGTTGATAAGCTACTAAAATAAAAAATGAAAAAATACCAAGAAGGGTCAATGAAACAAAGAAAGTGGTATAAATTGTGTCTTTGGCTCTGTCTACTTGTTGAGCTGCAATAATTTCATCAGGTTCAAAAGCAACAACCATGGAATAAATTCTGCCCTGTAATAACTCATTTATTCTATTTTGCACAGCCTGCCGTCGCTGATCGCCTTGTTTCATATTTTCACGGGAGTGATTTTTCATTCTATGTTGACTACTTGGATTTTGCTCTGGATTAAAATGTTGCTCGGTATTTTGCCTTGGCATGGTGTTTTTATTTTGAATAATGAGATTTTGACCAATGGAAATCATGGTTCTGACTACAAATAAATGTTTGTCTACTAAAAATACTTTCTTTTCTTCCTTTTTTCCATTTTTAATTAGTTCTAACTTTCTAATTTCTCCATTCACATAGGGAGATGGGGTATTTACTTGGTTTATGGGCAAAACACTTTGCCCGACCAGCTGTGTATCACTGGAAGAGATGATTTTTCCGTCATTATTAATAATAGCTAAAAAATAAATATCATTTCGGTTAGCAAGTTCAGCTAGAATATTATTTGAATTTTGCAAATGCCACGATCTTGAAGTAAAAAGGGCAGCTTCAAAGGAATGAATTAGGGAAGCACCTTTTTCTTTAATCATGTAAATTGCTGTGCTGGTTTCTTTTTTTTCTGTGCGAAAATCATATATTAAGATAGTTCCCACCACAAAAAAAACACAACTAAGCAAAACCCATGGGGCAAAGCGCAGGATTGTAGGAGTATTTCTTAATAATGTCTGTTTATGTTTATTCATATTATTCTTTGCAAATCTTTTAAAGTTGATATATAATTTTTTCAAGGGCAATTGTAGTGATTAAATGCTCTTGATCAATTTGGTTTACTTCTTGCATGGTTATTTTTAAGTTCAATATTTACATTATTTGCAATATTTGTGCCTCATAATGATTTTATTGTGTAGTAAAGCAAATCTTAGCACTTAACAATGTTTATTTTTTGTATACATTGTATATTATGTGAGAAAAAAAGTAACATAACTAATAATAAGTGTAGCATTTTTACACAACAAAGGAAAGTTTTAATTTTTTACATAAAAAGGAGAAATATTTATGAAACTAAAAGCAATTATTACTGTGTTCACAATTTTATTATTCACAAGTGCAGCTAGTGCATTTCCAGGGCATGGTCAAAAACAAGGTGAGGCTTCTGCCCAAGGAGTTTTTTCAAATCTAAAACCTGAGCAAATGGAAGCTTGGACAAAGCTACATGACGATTTGATTGTCAATACAGAAAAATTCCGTAATGAGCGTAAAGCTAAAAGAATGGAGTATAGAGCTCTAAAGGGAAATAATCAAGTTAGCCCTGAATATATTAGAAAGCTAACAGAGCGTATTGTTGAACTGGAAGTAACTTTGGATAAAATGAATGATGAATTTATTGAACAGTCCAAAAAGGAATTTAATCTTGATTTTTCAAGTTTTATGAAAAACTATTCAGGCTATCATCAATCCCATTCTTGCCCAATGATGCAACGTAAATCACCACATAACTGTATGATGATGAATAAATATAACGGGCACAATATGCCTGATTATCATCATAATGAACAACCTAATGCAGTAGACGAGGGCCCAAAATCCATGTAAGTGCGTTTATCTGTTTAACGTGCATATTATAAGCAAAAAAAACACAGAACAACTTGAAACCTCTGCACAGTTTCTTGTGCAGAGGTTCATGAAGTTCCGCCACTCGCTCTTATAGAAAAGTTTAATATTACTAAAATCGCAAAAATAAAAATGAGTGCGTGACGACCACAAAGCAAAAACATAAAAACATATTTTTATAGTTAGGTAATTGATTTGTATGTTTTTGATTTTGCGTAAGCAATTGCTGTTTTCCGGTTAATATTAATTTCTTATAAAGAACTTTGCAAAAAAAGAATTTTCAGCAGAGGCTAAACAAAGCTGTAAGCTAATGCATCAGCTTTGCGTCCGTAAAGTGAACCACAATTTACTTGTGGCGTCCACAAGGTGGCACTTGGAGGCAACGTGCCTTTGTAGAAAAAGTCAAAAATTGACTTTTTCAGCGTGAAGTAAATTATTTAGCAAAGAAAAAAGTGCCTATTAAGTTTTGGAATGTATGCTAAAATCAAAAGAAAAATCATATCCAAAAAATTTGCCTTCCGGTGTGGGGCTTTTTTTAATCAATTTGGAATTTCAAAAATCCATGTCTGAAGCCACAGTTAGAGCCTACGCTACGGATTTATCAGAATTTGAAGATTTTTTACAAGGACAAGAATTATCCTTACAAAGAGTTGATCAAATAAGCAAGCTTCACATACAAGCTTTTTCAGCTCAATTATTTCACAAAAAAATAGCCAAAAGTTCCATAGCCAGAAAACTATCTACTTTGCGTTCATACTTTCGCTATTGTATGCAAAAAAAAATCATTAAAATAAACCCCATGGCTAGTATGCCAAATCCCAAGCAAGAATTACATCATCCTAATATGTTAAATGTGGATCAGACATTTCAACTGCTTGATAATTGCAAAGCAGAACATTTGATAGATGGTGAAAACATAAATATTAAGGACAGCCTTTATTGGCGAGATATTGCACTTATGGAATTGCTATATGGCTCTGGGCTTAGGATTTCTGAGGCGTTAGGTTTAGATTTAATCGATTACAATGAAAATAGTAATGTAATTAAAGTTTTTGGAAAAGGGGAGAAAGAGCGTATGCTTCCTTTAAGTCCACCTTGTAAAAAAGCCATGGATATTTGGCTAAAAATACGCCACAATATTGTGAAAGATTTTAAAGAACAGGCTATTTTTGTAGGCAAGATGGGTAAACGCTTAAATCGAAGGCAAGCTAACAGAATACTAGAAGAACATACAATAAAAAGCGGAATTAATGCCCATATTTCCCCCCATGATTTACGTCATTCTTTTGCTACACATTTACTTGAAGGTGGGGCTGACCTAAGAAGCGTTCAAGAATTACTGGGACATAGTAAAATTGCCACAACACAGCGTTATACCCATCTTGATATGGACGCACTAAGTCGCATTTATGACAGTGCTCACCCTTTGGCTAAGCAAGATTTAGATGATTAGAGTATAATAATAAACACATCTTGGTTTTTTGAAAATTCTCAAAAACAAAGCCCATTTTTTTTACAAAAAAATAATCAACTTCATTGTATAACTGCCATAAATCTTGGGGCAGTAATTTTTTATGAATATTTATATTTATAAAAATAAAAATATTTGTAATGTATAAGTTTTAAATTAGAAATAAATTTTATTTATTAATAAAATTATAAAATAAATTTTTATTTATTAAATTTTATAAATGATTTTACTAGATAAAATTATCTTCTATTATTTTCTAAAAAAACTATTTTATATTATATAATATTATAATTAATAAAACTATTATTTATTTTATATAATTGACAAAATGATTTTTTTAATCTAATTCTCCTATTACATAAATATTTTAAAACATAATTTAGGTGTGAATATGTTGGTAAATGGTAAAGAAATGGAACTGTCTTGTTCCATAAGCCTCTATGATTTTTTGCTAAAACAAGGTTTTGAACCTGAAAAAGTTGCTGTTGAGTATAATGGTCAAGTTATACCAAGGCTTGATTTTAGAAAGAAAATAATTGAAAATTCAGCACAATTGGAAATTGTAAACTTTGTTGGTGGTGGATAATTTTGAATAATGACTTACAACTTAATGATGACTTTTCAGCCCAAAATATTAGCGAAGTTTTGAGTGTGCGTCATGGAAGAGAAAGACAAAAAAAAATAAATAAGGCTGTGGTTGGGATTGCAGGGCTTGGAGGGCTTGGCTCTCATATTGCTGTTATGTTAGCTAGACTTGGTGTGGGACATCTTATCTTGGTGGATTTTGATTTGGTGGATATTACAAATATTCACCGCCAAGCTTATACTCTGCAAGATGTGAATTTTCCAAAGCATTTGGCTTTAAAGCAACATTTAATGCAAATTAATCCACACTTACATTACGAAAGCCATGGTTTAAAGTTGAACAGTCAAAATATTGCTAAAATTTTCCAGCATTGTACTATTATTTGTGAAGCCTTTGATCTTGCACAAGAAAAAGCTATGCTCACTGAATGTGTGTTAACGCAAATGCCGAATAAATTTTTAGTGGGAGCAAGTGGCATGGCAGGTATTGCTAATCCCAATGAAATAAGAGCCTATAGGCGTTTTGGAAACTATTTTCTTTGTGGTGATGAAGTTAGCGATGTACAAAGTATGCAAGGGCTATACGCACCACGAGTTTCCCTGTGTGCCTCAATGCAAGCAACTGTAATTATGCAATTAATTTTAGGTGAATTGGATTTATAAATTATAATTGGAGTTATATGATGGACGAAATAAAGCAAAATGAAGCAATTCAAGATGATGGTTTTAAACTTGGAAAGCATATTTTTAAATCAAGATTTATCCTTGGTTCCGGTAAGTATTCTTTAGATTTAATTGAGGCAGCATTAAACAATGCTAAAGCAGAAATCATTACCTTGGCTTTGCGCAGAGCAAATGCCGGCGGAGTTGCCAATATTTTAGACTATATACCAAAAAATGTAACCTTACTTCCTAACACATCAGGGGCTAGGAATGCTGAAGAAGCCGTGCGTATTGCTCGGTTAGCCAGGGAATGTGGTTGCGGAGATTTTATTAAAATTGAAGTTATTCACGATGCTAAATATTTACTGCCGGATAATTACCAAACAGCAAGGGCAACTGAAATATTGGCCAAGGAAGATTTTGTGGTTTTACCTTATATGTACCCGGACTTAAATTCTGCGCGTGACATGGAAAATGCCGGAGCTGCCGCCATTATGCCACTAGGTTCACCCATTGGAACTAATAAGGGATTAATCACAAAAGATTTTATCCAGATTTTACTAGATGAAATATCATTACCAATTATTGTTGATGCAGGAATAGGCAAACCTTCTCAAGCTTGCGAGGCTATGGAGATGGGAGTTAGTGCTATTATGGCCAATACAGCCATTGCTACAGCAGGTAATATTCCGGCCATGGCAAATGCTTTTAGAATGGCCATTGAAGCAGGAAGAATGGCCTATTTAGCTAAACTTGGGCGTGTTCTTGACAAGGCTGTTGCTTCTTCGCCTTTAACCGGTTTCTTGTCTGATTTGTAATAATTTTTGAAATTGTTATGAATTTTTTTTGCAATTTATTTTATAAAATTTTAATTTTTATGAGAAAGTTTGCAAAATAAACAATCGATGCTGAAAAATATAATAGTTATCTATAAATAAAAATGTTTTTATTAAAATAAGGCTAAACCTATGACAATGCAATATTTAGAAAATATGGAACAACTTGACCATAAGATGATGGATGAAGTTTTGAATGCTGTTCAATATATTGATTTTACAGCATTTACAGAAGAAGATGTTTTTGTGGCCTTAAAAAAAGATTATTTAAACACTCATGATTTTGCTGCTCTTTTGTCTGAATCGGCCTTGCCCTTTTTAGAAGAAATAGCTAAAAAAGCTCAACTTGAAACTCGTAAGCGTTTTGGCAATACCATAAGCCTTTACACACCACTTTATATTGCCAATTATTGTGCTAATCATTGTGTTTATTGTGGCTTTAATTGTAAGAATAAAATTGTGCGTGGCCATCTTAGCATAGCAGAAATTGAAAAAGAGTTCCAAGCTATTGCTGATAAAGGTATTAAAGATATTTTAATTTTAACCGGTGAACATCGTACAAAATCAAGTGTGGACTATATATCAAAGGCCTGTGCACTTGCCAAAAATTATTTTTCTTGTATTGGTATAGAAGTTTATCCTATGAATACAGATGAATATAGAAAACTTCATCAATGTGGAGTTGATTTTGTATCCGTCTACCAAGAAACATATAATCCAAAAACCTACGATGAAAAACATTTATCAGGGCCAAAAAAAGTTTATCCTTACCGCTTTTTTGCTCAAGAAAGAGCTTTGCTTGGCGGTATGCGAGGTGTTAGTTTTGGAGCTTTGTTGGGTTTAGATGATTTTAGAAAAGATGCTTTTGCCACTGGATTACACGCCATGTTAATCCAAAAAAAATTCCCATTTGCCGAAGTTTCTTTTTCTTGCCCAAGGCTTCGTCCAATTGTAAATAACAATAGTATAAACTCAAAAGATGTGCATGAAACCCAGCTTTTGCAAATTATGTGTGCTTATCGCCTTTTTATGCCACAAGCCGGAGTAAATATTTCCACCAGAGAAAGCAGTGTTTTTAGGGATAATGCGATTAATATTTGTGCAAACCGTATTTCAGCAGGTGTAAAAACCAGTGTTGGTGGCTACAATAATGAAGAAAAAGGCGATGCACAATTTGTAATTTCTGATGAACGCTCAGTTAATGAAGTTATTTCCTCTATTCATAAGTTAGGCTTGCAATCCACTATGAATGATTACATTTTTGTTTAACTTCTGTGCAAAAATTTATTGTGCAATTTGTGGAATAATCTTAGTAAATAACTCAATAACTTTTTGGGTGTTTTGCCCCATGACTCTTACAATTTCTTCCCATGTAACAGGTTCAGCATCGCTTTTCCATGCGTCATAATCTGTACTCATGGCTATGGTTGCATAAGGAATTTCTGCTTCAGCTGCGAGAATGGCTTCCGGAGCAATGCTCATATTTACTATGTCTGCTCCAAGTATTTGGTACATTTTTGATTCAGCTCTTGTGGAGAAGCGTGGACCTTCAATTGTTATAATTGTTCCTTTGGCATGGAAGTCATATTGTAAATTTGTTAAGTTTTCAATCATTATTTCACGCAATCTTTGATCAAAAGGCTCTGCAAGGCTAATATGTTTTACACCACTTTCTTTAAAATCTTCAAAGAAAGTTAGGGGGCGAAGCCTAGTAAAATCAATAAATTGGTCTGCTACCACAAGATGGCCGGGTTTAATTTCTTCCTTTAAAGAACCAACAGCCGTACTGGAAATAATATGCGTACAACCAAGTTCTTTCAGGGCTGTTATATTTGCTCTATTATTAACAAATGTTGGTGGAATTTGATGATCATAACCATGGCGTGAAAGGAAAACCACAGGAACACTATTGAGTTTTCCCTCTTTTAAGGTTGAAGAAGGGCTTCCCCATTTTGTTGTTAGTGTGATTTCAGTTAAGTTTTCTATTAAATTTGTTTTCTCTAACCCACTTCCACCAATTATTCCAACTTTATATTCCATAGTTTTCTCATTTCTTATTTTTTTATAAAATAGCAGGAAAGTTTTGCTTTCCTGCTATTACAATTATTTTTCCACAATATTACTCAGAAGGAGTCCACTCTTTCCACACATTTCCAACCAAATCAGGATTAGGTTTTAAAACCGGCTTTCCAGGCATCCAGCCCATGGGTGTTGCTTCGCAACCATCTTTTTCTCTTATTAGTTGAAAAGCTTGAATTTGACGTATACTTTCATTTAGATTACGTCCTGCAGCCGGGGTGAGAATTTCATAAGCAACAATTTTACCATCAGGGTCTATAATAAATGTTCCACGCAAATCAAGTTTAATTTCTTCATCAAAAACACCATACATCTTCCCAATTTCTCCAACCGGATCAGTAAGCATTGGGAATGGCATTGCATCAAGTTTGGCCATTTTTTCAATTTCTTGTTCTGCCCACATTTTATGAACAAAAATGCTATCTGTGCTAATTACCAATACTTGAACATCAAGATCTTGATATTTCTGAATTTTTCCTGCAACTGCAGAAATTTCAGTGGCTCAAACAAAGGTAAAGTCACCAGGATAGAAGTAGATTACAACCCATTTACCGGCATAATCAGATAAAGCAACATCTTTAAATCCGCCCTTAAAATATGCTTGTGTTTTGAAGGCTGGAGCTTTTTTTCCTGCTAAATTCATTCTAAATCCTCCTAAATGGTTTATTATTTTCTTATTGATAATAATACCTAGTTTGTAGTATGTTGTAAAGAAATTTTGTACTTGTAATTTGAATTTGTATTTGTAAAAAACTTGCACTAAGCAAAGTAAGTGCCAGACTTATTAAAAGCTTGCATAATGAATTGTGCAGAGCTTTTAAAGTGATTGATAGTTTTATTTTAATAAAAAACCTTTTATTTATATATAGTTATTATATTTTTTTAGCGGCAATTAAATAATTATTTCAGCATAATAGATAAAATGTTATAAAATTTTAATAGTCTATAAAGCCAATTCTTAGATTAAATATAAAAAAATAGAATTAATTTCTTTACACTCTGATAAAAGCTAGTTATTACTAAAAGCCCTAAGGAATTAAATTTATTTAATTCCTTAGGGGAAAAGCTATTATTTTGAGAATTTATTAAAAATTTTCAGAGAAAATATAATTTAAAACCCTATTATTGGAGGAATAAAATGGCTCATAAAAAAATTGAACGCAAAAAAGAATTAGATCGTCGTCGTCAACGCCGTGCAAAACGCATTAAAGAGCGTATTCAAGAAGCAAAAAAAGCTGCAAAAAAATAATTTAGCATAATAAATTGATTGCTTATTCGACATTTTATACAATTCTAGTGGTTAACAAACCCTATTTAATTGATTTTGTGTCGATTAAGCAAGCTAAAGCGCTTTTTGAGAAAATATGAATAGATTAAGTTAAATATCCTTGGTATAATTTAATGCCTTGGATAGTTTTTGCATTTAAGTTGTTTTAAGATTATAGCGTATGGAGATATAATGCCCATTTATGAATATAATTGCCCAAAATGTTTTAATGTTTTTGAAGAATGGGTAAAAAATAGTGAAGATAGTGAAAGTTTTATTTGCCCCGAGTGCCAAAATGAAGCTTTTAGAATGATTTCACAAACAACATTTGTTTTGAAGGGTAGTGGTTGGTATGTCACTGAATATGGCAATAATT
>CAYJHF010000033.1:11577-17232 GCA_964369905.1 uncultured Mailhella sp.
ATACCACTGATAATTCAAAAAATAATTCCACTGAAGATTCTAAAAATAATGTAATTCCCAACAATACAAGCAAATCAGCTCCAAATAGTACAGAAAAAGTATAAATATTATACAAAACATTTGCAACAAAGGATAAAAACATGATTGAACGCTACAGTCTCCCGGAAATGACAGCATTATGGTCTTTAGAAAATCGTTATCAAGCTTGGCTTAGGGTTGAATTGGCGGTTTGTGAAGCTTGGTGTGAAAAGGGGCGTATAGATCCTGCCTCACTTGATGAAATTCGCAAAAAGTCTTCGATTGATGTTAAAAGAATAGCAGAAATTGAAGAAGTCACAAGACATGACGTTATTGCTTTCATAACTTCTCTTTAAGAAAAGGTTGGGCCTGCATCACGTTTTATTCACCTTGGTTGCACTTCTTCGGATATAGTTGACACAGCAAATGCTCTTTTATTGGTAGAAGCAGGAGAGAAAATACTCTTGGGCTTTGATAAGCTTTTGGCAGTTTTAAAAAATACAACTCAAAAATATTCGGGCCTTGTTTGTATGGGAAGAACCCATGGCGTACACGCAGAACCAACAACTTATGGATTAAAATTTGCAGGATTTTATGCAGAATTTAGCCGTCATCGCATTCGTTTTTCAGATGCTGTTGAGGGTATAAGAGTGGGTAAACTTTCCGGAGCTGTTGGAACTTATACAGTGTTAACTCCTGATATTGAAGAAAGAGCTTGTGAGATTTTGGGATTAAAAATTGATCCAATTTCTACTCAAATTGTGCAAAGGGACAGGTATGCTCATTATTTTACAGCACTTGCCTTAGCAGCAGGTGCAATTGAGCGTATTTGCTTGGAACTAAGGAATTTACAAAGAACAGAAGTGCATGAAATTGAAGAGGGATTTGCTAAAGGGCAAAAGGGCTCTTCAGCAATGCCCCACAAGAAAAATCCCATTTCTGCCGAAAATATGACCGGACTTGCCAGATTAATCCGCACCAATGCTTTAGCTAGCATGGAAAATCAAGCCTTATGGCATGAACGTGATATAAGCCATTCTTCTGTGGAAAGAATAATTATGCCGGATAGTACAATTTTAATGGATTATGTGCTAAACCGTCTCAGTAATTTACTTGATGGGCTCAGAGTTATTCCGAAAAATGTGGAAAGAAACTTATGGGCAAGTTTTGGTTTATTCTTTTCACAAAGGGTTTTGACAGCCTTGGTAGATTATGGTGTTCCACGTCAAGAAGCTTATGTTATGGTGCAAGAATGTGCCATGCAAAGCTGGGAAACAGAACAGAAATTTCCTGAAATTGTGAAAGCCAATTCAAAAATTTCTGAGATATTGAGTAATGAAATACTTGAAAAAGTTTTTGATATTGATTATTATGTTCGTTATGAAAGTATGCTTTTAAAAAGAATTTTTGAATAAATATAAACTTAGTTTAATTGTAAATAGCTAAATGCTAAAATATTGGAATAGAAATGAGTAATAATTATAATGTATTAACCATAAATGAAATGAGAATAAGATTAGCCAAGCTTTTAGTGGAGCGTTCCTATAAGGAGGGAAATTTCACCCTTACTTCCGGACGCAAAAGTGATTATTATTTTGATGGTAAACAAACTGCACTGCACCCTGAGGGAGCATTTTTAATAGGCCATCTCTTTAATGATTTGCTAAAAGACGACAACACAATTACAGCTGTAGGTGGCTTAACTCTTGGTGCAGACCCCTTAGTAACTGCTACAAGCCTAATTTCTTATCAAATTGGGCGTCCACTACCGGCTTTTATTGTGCGAAAAAATCCAAAAGGGCATGGCACAAATCAATATTTAGAAGGTTTAACAAACCTTCAGGCAGGACAGCCTGTCGCTATGCTTGAAGATGTTGTAACAACAGGTGGATCATTACTTACAGCCTGTGAAAGAGTAAGGGAGGCAGGTTTTCCCATAGCCATGCTTTGCACCTTGCTTGACAGAGAAGAAGGTGGAAATGAAGCTATTGCAAAAGCAGGTTATACTCTACGTTCTCTTTTTAAGCGTCATGAATTATTGGAGTTGGCAAAAACTTAGTTATTGAATATTTTAAAAATCGAAAGTACTATGAAAAGATTTTTACTTATTTTAACATTATTAATGTTCTTTTCGCAATATATTGCAGTTTTTGATTCTTTTGCTTTTGGGCAAAGCGGTTTAAACTTAGTTGCAGTAAATGAAAAAAACAAAGAAATAATAAGTCAAAATAATAATCTGGTAGTTCGTCATAAATACCCAAAAAAAGACAATCAATCAGCTAAAAATAGTAAAACAACAACCATAATAGACAAACCGAAAACAGACTTTACCATTTCTAGAAGAATTGTATATCCTCTTAAACCTCAAGACTATGTTCAATTGACAGAATTTGACTTGAATAATAATTTCAATGGTAAAAATATTGTGCCTAAGGAAGAATATAATTCTCAGGGCTTTGTAACCATTAATGCTAATCATATATCTAGGCTTACGTCAGGCGAGCAATTATACAATTTTGCAACATACACAAAGACTCAAACTCAAAACAATGCTGAGGTACAAACGCATCTAGAAGAAATTGAGCCACTTAAAGATGAAAATTTGAAAATTTCCAACCTAGAAAGTGAAAGTTTGAAAAAAGAGCGCATAGAACAAGAAAGCTCACAAGCTTTAGGATTGGAAACTGACAAACGTGAAGCACAAAGACTAAAAGAAGAGAATGGTAAGAAAGAAAATTTGAAGTCTGTAAGACTTGAGGCAAAAAAGTTAGAAGAAAAGCGCAAAAAGCAAGCTATGCTACAGGCTAAAAAGCTTGAAGCGGAGCGTCTTGAGCAAGAAAAACTTGAGGCAGAACGTCTTGAACAGGAAAAGCTTGAAGCTGAACGCCTTGAGCAGGAAAGGCTTGAAGCGTTAAAATTGGCAAACCCATATAAAATTGTTGAATATAAGGGAGACTGGGATAAAGCTTGGAAATTTTAATAAGAAAACTTCGTACTATAATAAAGTATGAAGGAAAAAATTGTCATATTTCAACCAATATTTTTGGTTTTATATTTTTTATCACTCTTTTTGTAATTTTATTGCTCACTACTGTGATAAGTATTTGGGTTAACATTAAATTATATCAAGAAAATAATAGGTTAAGTGAAAGTATCTTTGAAATAAATCATGAACTGTATCAAAATGAGGACAAACTTGAAAGGCTGATAAATCTTGAAGCATTTTTAAAAACTTATGCTCCAAACCTTGTGGGCTTGTCATTAACTGAAAGTAAGGTGAAGATGCAAGAAAATGTCATAACTTTACCAAATTCCCCAATATTACCTGCTGCTAAAATTGCAACAGAGGCAACTGAGCCCATTGATCACAGTCTAGCAAGCCTACAAAATGTGCATATCAAATTAAATCCCACAAGTATTACAATAGAATATACTTTAGAAAATTTAAATAAATCAAATACATTATCTGGAGAGCAAGTTTATACTTTAATAAATTTTGAAAATGGTAAGTATGTTCATATTCCATTGAACAGTGAGCAAAATAACAATTTCGCCATAAAAAACCATAAACACATTGAAGTAAACTTACCACTGCAAGGCTATGAAATAAATTCACGAGCTAGGTTACAGGTTGATATTGTGCAAAAAGGGATTATAATTTTTAGAGATTTTTATCCAATTGATCGTTAAATGATTTATTAAAAATCAAGAAAGGATAAAATTGTATTTTGCTACTAACTATTTGATTTTAATTGTTTTTAATTCTGCATATATTTTTGACAATCTAATGAGAATAGATTATATTTAACAACATACTTAATTTATTATGTATGTAATGAGTTTTTAATTTTTTAGGATTTATTAATGGAAAATACTTTGCTTTATTATTTAAGGCTTGAATTTATGGCATTTCGCTTTTTGCTGATGCACAAATTTTTTGAATTTCTTTTTGCTATTTACTGTGCATTATATGGATTTAAACTAAATGCAAAGCGTGGGATATACTTTTGTCAAACTAATAAATATTTTCATCTTATGATGGCTTTACCTCTTTTTAGTGTATTACTTTCAGGTTTTATTCACGAAGACAAAAGCCATCACCTTGCAAGAATAAAAAGTTTGTCTGAAAAGCTTTACCCATTGGTACAAGAAGCAAGTTCCATCTCAAAAATTCCATCTAGTGGTTATATTCAGTTAGACAATGAGATTGGAAATTTTTTCAACCAATATGATGGTTTTACACACTTAAATAATAATGCTGCTGAAAAATATGATGAAGTAGCACAATTGGCTATGGTTCCGGCAGAAAACATTAATCATAACTCTAAAAAGCAAAGTTATGTTAATATTAGTAATATAGCCAGTAATAAAAGTACAAATTATGATGTAAAAATTATTTATGATGCAGAAGCTTTGGATAAAATAGGCTTTAACAAAAGAAAAAAATTGTATTCAAAGCACATCAATAAATACTCAAGAAAATATGGTTTAA
The DNA here is from genome assembly GCA_964369905.1 of uncultured Mailhella sp. Taxonomy (GTDB): domain Bacteria; phylum Desulfobacterota; class Desulfovibrionia; order Desulfovibrionales; family Desulfovibrionaceae; genus Taurinivorans. The sequence goes on from CAYJHF010000033.1 coordinate 16,088, forward strand.
ATAATAAAATGGTTTTGTCAATTGTTTATGCAGAAAGCTTGTTTTTTCCACATCTTATCAGCAAAAAAAATGCGCATGGATTAATGCAAATTGTTCCGACTTCAGCAGGTAGGGAAGTGTTTCAATTTTTGAAAAAACAAGGCCAGCCAAGTGAAAGTGATTTAATGCACCCTGAAACAAATATTTATTATGGAACTGCTTACCTTTATTTATTGCAACGCTATCACCTTGCCGGAATTGAAGATGCCAGCATAAAGAATTTATTGACAATTGCCTCGTATAACGCAGGTTCAAGCGCTGTGCTTAGGCATTTTGATTTAAATAAAGAATTGGCCATTGAAAAAATTAATTCCATGAATTATAATGAGGTGCTGTCTTCACTCATGTTGAAATTTAAATTTGCCGAAACAAAGCGTTATGTGCAAAAAGTGCTTACTTATATGTCCACTTAAGCAATTTGTTTAGTTTTACTAATTTAGTGTTTTAATATTTTATACTCATATAAAAAGGAAAATTTATGAAAAATTATTTATTTACTCTTGTGTTAAGTCTATTTGTTTCTTTTTTTGCTGCAACCAACGCCATGGCCAATGGTGAAATTGGATTTATTGATACAGTGAAAATTTTACAACAAAGTGTTCATGGTAAAGAAGCCATTAAAATCCTTGAGTCTGCTCAAACTGAAGGCATTTCTAAGTTGGAAGAACTTTCAAAAAAACGTGATGAAGCTGAAAAAGCTAAAGACGCTGAAAAGATGGAACTGTTGACAGCTGAAATGCAAGCTCTTGCTTTTTCTGTGCAAAATGAGGTACAGGCTTTACAAGAAAGTATTTTTGCTACAATTGGTGCAGAGCTTGAAGCAATTGTAAAAGAATACCGTGCAAAGAAAGGATTGGCTGTTATTTTTAATCATGCTGATGTAATTACTTTTGATCCTAAATCCGATATAACAGACGATATTATGGAAGAATTTAATAAGAAAAAAATTGAATTTGCTAAGAATGAAGAAAAAGCACAGTAGTTTTTATAATATATAAAATGATTGGGAGAAGTTAATTCTCCCTTTTTTATTGTACTTGACAATTACACTTTTGTTAGTATTTATTATATAGAATCATGTGAATCTAATTTGGGGGCTTTGCCCC
>CAYJHF010000034.1:0-17189 GCA_964369905.1 uncultured Mailhella sp.
GTGCAAACAAAAGTTTTGCACGGCACAGAGTTAGCCTGAATTCACTTCAGGCGTCATAGTTAACTAAACCTTTGAGTATTAAAGATTTTTACAAATTTAATATTTTAAAAATCTATGGAAAAAATCACACGATATAATTAAATTTTTATTTTAATAACAAATAGATACAGCAACTATCTTAAAATAACTTAATTTTTTCTCTAAGAATTTAACTTGACAAGCATAACCTTAGCCATTAATCAATTTAATTTTATATACAATATATAGAAGTTTTTAACATAAAAGCTCTGCACAATTGCAGGGTTTCCAACTCTGGAGGAATAATGGCAAGAATTACCGTTGAAGATTGTCAACAAAGAATTGATAATCGGTTTTTATTGGTGCAAATGGCAATTAAACGTGTGCAACAATATAGACTTGGGTATGAACCACTCATTTCATGTCGCAATAAGGAAGTTGTTACAGCTTTGAGAGAAATTGCATCAGGAAAAATTATGCCTGAAAATAAGGATTACTACACTCCTATTGGCGAAGATGAAGATTTGCAAAAGAATTTAATTGATGATTAATTCATAAACAATTGAGAAAAATTTTCTAAAACATATAATGCCTACTTGAAAAAGTAGGCATTAAACTTCAATCTTGCCTTGGTGAAAAAGTAAAAAATAAATTACTATATTTTTACAAAAACTAAATAACTTTTTAAATTTAACAGGAACTTTACCATAAAAAATTATGAAGAGTTCTTTATTTAGAAAAATTTATCTAATAAAATTCCATTATCATGCTTTGAAAATAAGACTATATTCGGAGCAAACGGTTAAAATATGAGTCAAAGAGATTATTATGAAGTACTTGGTGTAAGCCGTGATGCCAGTGCTGATGAAATAAAAAAAGCTTACCGCAAAATTGCCTTTGAACTGCACCCTGACAGAAATCCAGACAATGAAGAAGCGGAAAAGAAATTTAAAGAAGCGGCTTCAGCCTACGATGTATTGAGGGACAGTAAAAAACGTGCCCATTACGATAGGTTTGGTCATAGCGATAATTTTGGCAATGGCTTTAGCACAGAAGATATTTTTTCACAATTTGGTGATATTTTCGGAGATTTTTTTGGATTTGGGCGACGTTCGTCCGGGCCAAGAGCCACAGCCGGTGATGATTTACGCTATAACCTAGAAATTACCTTTCGCCAAGCAGCTAAGGGTGATGATGTGAGGCTGACAATTCCTCGCCATGCCACCTGTGATTTGTGTGACGGAAGTGGTGTTGCCGAAGGCAGCCAAAGGGAAACTTGCTCTACCTGTGGTGGTGCTGGCCAAGTTGTTCAGCGTCAAGGTCCTTTCCAATTTGCAACCACTTGCCCAACCTGCCAAGGCCGAGGTTATGTAATTCCTAAACCCTGCCCAAAATGTAAGGGTAGTGGACTTATGGAAGAATCAAGGGAGCTTACTGTGCACATTCCGGCAGGGGTGAGTCACGGAGCAAGGCTAAGACTAAGAGGTGAAGGAGAAGCCGGTAAAAACGGAGGCCCTCACGGCGATTTATATGTGGTTTTACATATTAGTAAAGACAAAGTTTTTGATCGTGATGGACAAAATCTGATTTACACCATAAAAATAAGCTTTACTAAAGCTGCACTTGGCTTCAAAGCACCAATACCAACTTTAGACGAAGATATTGAGTTTGATATTCCTAAAGGAACTCAAAGCGGAACATTTTTTAGAATTAGCGGAAAAGGTTTACCATACCCCAATGAAAGAAGAGTCGGCGATATGCTGGTTGAAGTTATTGTGCTAACTCCAAAAAATTTGAGCCCCGAACAAATTGAACTGCTTGAACTATTTGACAGCTTCCAAGAAAAGCAAGACCTAAAAATATCCTCAAAACTAAAAAAAGAAATTAAAAAGTTGGGTAAAGTAATTGGTATAGACAGCAAAGATTAAAAATTATTAGAAATAATCCCATAGAACTTTTTCTTAGTAATTTTAATTTAAAGGAAAAAATTCTCATTAGGAGATTTTATATGAATTTACCTATTAAAGTTCGCTTTGAATATGAAGAAACTGTAAGCGGTAGCTTAAATTATACCCACGGAGTTTGGGGAGGCATAAACCCCCAGGGTGAAATTGAAATGAATTTTTATCAAGAAAAAGATAAAATTCCACCTTTTTCTGAGCGCTCTCTTTCTCCTGAAGGAGTTTTAGGGCCTGAATTAATTCCCTTTGAGGACGATACAAGAACTGTTGTGCGCAGTATTCATTCAAAGATTTTGGTAAATTTTCAAACCGCAAAAGCCTTGCATGATTGGTTAGCTGAAAAAATTGAAGCCATGGAAGAGGAAAATTCCGAGTACGCTTTAGAAGAAGATGAAAGCAATAGGGAACAATAATGCCAAGAAAAAAAAGCTATCAATATCAAGAAAATGATCTTACAGAAGACTTTGTTATAAGCCGTTCTCAAAAAAAAAGAGATAGCACAGCTTTACAAGATATTGGCACTGAGCTGACAAAACTTCCAAACTCCAAACTGGCTAAATTGCCCCTAGGCGAAGACTTAAAAACAGCCATTGCCGATTATCAAAAAAATAAAAATAGGGAAGCTAAACGCAGGCTCTTACAATATATCGGACGATTAATGAGAGAAGATCAAGAAGAGGCACTGATGAATAATTCCAAAAGTATTGTAGATGTTTATCTGGAATTAAAAGAAACTTGGTAAGATGTGACAATATATTGTTAAAAAAATAAATTTGCAAAAAACACAAAAAAATCTGCAAGAAACTTGTTATTTCAAACATATTTCTTGCAGATTTTTTATTATATTTTTACAAGACTTTATTAGCCTAAAGCTTCAGCATCAATTTTTTGATAGCTAAGTTTATGACAAAGAATAAATACAGGCAAAGAAACCACTAGTCCCATGAGAAATGGTGGTAAGCTGGCCATTTCTGCTGTAATTAAATTTGCTGAAATGATTTTTGTGCCAGGTGAAATCAGTAAATACCAAAGCACACAAGTAGCAAAGCCTGAAAGACTGCTATACCAAGCTGCTTTTGCATCAGAAATTTTGAATTTCACAAGAGCCACATAAGGAACCATGGCTGTTGCTCCGATTACGCTCCATGCTGTGGTGCAAAGTAGAGCAATAATTTGTCCATCAATGGAAGCGGCAGCGGCGCTAATGCAAACACAAATCACAATACCAATAAGCCAAGTCAATTTTGAAGCCGGTTTATTGTTCATATCCTCAGCAAAAGCGGCAGACGCAATATGATAGAGGGCAGTTGTGGTTGAAAGAGAGGCAGAAATAACAGCCAAGGTGAATAATTGTTGCCCAAGGTGAGGGAGAAGCATTTTTGTCAATGTTGTAACAACTTGATCGGGGTGCTCAATATTTGGCAAGATAAGGCGTGATAAAGCTGCCACATAGAATGTTCCTGCCACTAAAATGAATATTATTATGGTGGCAATGATGGCAGTTCTCTTTAAGTCTCTTTTGTTAGAAAGGGCAAAATGCCTTTGAATCATTTGAGGCTGTGCCCAAGTGGCCACGGACATAACCAAAACCAAAGACATAACAAACCAGCCCTGACTACCTGAAGATAAGCTAACAAAGCCATTGTTTGCTCTGGCAGTTGGTTCAAGTGCGGCTAAAGCATTATATCCGTCAATGGGGCCACCCACTTTGCTAAGTATAGCATACATTAGTAAAATTATACCAAGAAGCATTACACCACCTTGCATGGCTTCCGTATAAAGTACTCCGCGAAGTCCACCCCACCAAACCAAAAATCCAACAAATATCGCCAAAATCCAAGTTAGGCTTGTAACAGAAAGTGGAGCAATGCCACCAAGCATAACAGCCGCCCCTTTAATTACCGCGGAAGCATAAACTGATAAAAAGATAGCAAAAATAATTCCAAGAAAAACTCTTAACTTACGGCTATTATGGCCAAGACTAATTAAGTGAGCCGGAGTGCGTGCCTTTAATTTATTTTGTAATTGCTTAGTGTCCCAAGAAAAAACCATATAGACAAAATAAGTACCTAAAAGAGCAACCCCAAAACCAACTAAAGTAATTTGCACTCCATATAAATAGGCCAGTCCTGCAAAACCTATAAGAGCAACAGCTGAAACATAAGTCGCCACATAAGCAAAAGCCTGTACTATAAAACCTATTGTTCCTGTGGTGCTAACATCATAGCCTCTGCCCTTGCGAGCAAGCCAAACAAATAAAGCAATATACCCTGTCCAAATAAGAATGTCGTACAACATGATTTTTTCCTTTCACAAAAAGCTCTGCATAATACATTGTGCAGATTTTTCTTAACAAGTTTGAGGTTGAACCAAAAAAAAGCCACTCCCTGCACGGAAGTGGCTTTCAAAATTTCTTATCAATCGGATTTACTGTCGATAATACTAAAGAACTCCTTCCCGTGCACGAACACTAAGGCTAAAAAAGCTAAAGCTAAAGAAGAAGTTATTGTAGTAGTTTGACATTAATTTTATCCTTAAAATTAAATATTTATCCAAATGACTGAGCTGAGACTATACACAGATTTTTTATTTGTCAAGAATTTTTTTTATATTTTTTTTATTAGAACTACATCAATCTGCCTCATGGTGAAACAGTTTACATATAGCACTTTCTAAAATATTGTAAAAACTTGCTTAAATTTTCTATATCAAATAAATTACCTGCTATGATTTTTCATAATAGGCAAAAATTGCGTAAAAAATAACCTGCAGGAATTTGTATTTCACTTATTCTTGCAGGTTAGATTTTTTATAATACTTTATTATAATTTAAATTCTTACTGAATTTTATAGTCCCCAAGCAGGTCTACCCATGGCTCTTAGATATTCATTAACAACACCTTTTCCGCCAACAAAGTCATCAACCATTTTTGGCCATACAATTTCATAAGCTCTTCTAATCCACTCTTCTTCATCTTCGAGTACATCAATTTGAACGCCCATGTCCATAAGCTCTTGCTTAGCTTTTTTACCTTCTGCTAGTTGGTATTGAAGCACGTCGTCTTGAGCTTTTTTACCGGCTTCAATAATAATGGCTTGTTCTTCTTTTGTAAGTTTTTGGAAAACTCTTTCGCTTACAACAAGTGGTTGCAATTGATAAGTATAGTGCATTTCTGTAATGTATTTTTGATTGGCTTCATTAAACTTCATGGTTTTGAAGATTAAATATCCGATGTCCTGTCCGTCAACAACACCTTGTTGGAGAGCTGTAAAAGTTTCGGCCCAAGAAATAGGAGTTGGGCTAGCACCAAATGCTTTGTAAGATTCAATCAAAACAGCACTTCCTGGTACGCGCATTTTTAAGCCTTTGATATCGTCAATATTTTTAACAGGGCGAACACTGTTAGAAGGATAGCGGAAATCTGTGTAGGCCCAAGCTAAAATGCGGAAACCTTTTTCAATTGCCCAGTTATTTAAAAGCTCAGCAGCCTTTCCTGTTGTTCCTTGAACGGCTTGATCTACATTTTCAAAGATGTAGGGCAAGGTGAGAACGCCAAGGCGTTTGTCAAAAGGAACGAGGTTTGCAACACCAACAACACCAAAAGGTAAAGAACCTCTTTGAATATTGCGAAGTGCTTCAGTTTCATCTGTTAAGGAACTTCCGTAGAAGTTTACGATTTCAAATTTTCCGTTGGTAGCTTCTTCAACGTACTGTTTGAACTTCATAGCCATAAACCCTTGTTCGGATTTTTCGGGATCGCCAATGGCATTGTTATAGGTTTTTGCCATTGCATCAGCAGGTGAGAGAAGAATTACTGACATTAACACACTAAAAAGAAATTTAAACATAAGGCCTCCTATTTATTTGCTGAAAAACAAAGATTTTAAGTTTTCCAGAGTTTTTAATTTGCTTATATTCGATAAACATTATAGAAACAAAACTATATCAAAGTGAAAAGGCAAATATGCAACATTGCATGGATTAAGGCTAGTAAAAGTCAAATTTTTTGTGTTAGGCAATTGATTTATACGCCCTTTAGCTCTGCATATAAAATTTTCATTTTCCTAAATTTTAATTTTGCAGAAAACTTTATTATAAAAAATTAGGCAAAACTCTCAATATGCAGCAGTTAAAATTATTAGCTAAAAATTTTTAACTAAATGAACTAAAAAACAAAATAAGTCACTGATTCATGTATATAATAATTGGTTTTACTTGGCAAGTTTTTTTTATTGTTAAATTTTGCACAATACAATAGTTTCAACTTGCACATTTTAATTATTAACTATATAATGCTTTGAAATTAAACGATAAATACCTTGTATTATTTTTTGTGCCTATAATAAAGAAATATAAAAAAAATATAAAAAAAAATTAAATTTTTATAAAAATTTTTACCAGCTTTATTAAATTTTATTCAAAATTTGAGGAATAGGGAATGGAGTTAACTATAATAAACTATGAAAATACCTTACTTTTCGGCAAACTTCTCGGACAATTTATATTGAAATGTCGACAATATAACAAAATACATCCAACAGTATTTTGTTTAAATGGCGACCTAGGCACAGGAAAAACAACATTCACCGGAGCTTTTGTTTCTGTTTTTCCGGGTTCTGATGAGGCAGAAGTAGCTAGCCCAAGCTTTACATTATGCCATGAATATCCCACTTGCCCTGAAATTTATCATGCGGACTTATACCGTTTACCAAGCTCTTGTGAGTTGCCCCATGAACTTTTGGATTTACCAAAAGACAGTCTTTTGTTGATAGAGTGGGCAGAGCGTTTAGCACCAAGCGAAGAACCGGAGTTATGTATTTTTATTTCTTTTAAGCTTGAAAAAAGCTATTCAAATAACAATTCGGAAAATATTTTAAAAAAATCTGTGGAAAAACTGGACAATTTTGATAAGTCGTGCGAAAAAAAAAGGCAGATAACAATATATTCCAAGTCAGAGCTATTAAATCAGTTTTTGCAAGACTTGGAAGAATTTTTTAAACAAAATTCTCTCACATGAATTATACAGCAATAAATGTAATTATGTTGCTAAAATACACTTTATTTTTTAGGAATTGACATGAAAATATTGGTGCAAAAATTTGGTGGTTCGTCTGTGGCTGATTTGGAGTGCATGAAAAAAGTGCGCACCAAAGTTATGGGAGCACTAGAACAAGGCTATAAGGTTGTAGTTGTACTTTCAGCAAGGCATGGGCAAACCAATAAATTGGTTGAAATGGCTTATCAGTGGTCTGATGAACCTGATTTGGCCGAATACGATTCACTGCTTTCCACTGGAGAGCAAGAATCTGCAGCTCTTTTTACTATGCTAATCAAAGACTTAGGAGTAAAAGCACGTTCAATCTTGGGTTTTCAAATACCTATTATAACCGATGATTGTCACTCCATGGCCAGAATTATTTCTATTGATTCGGCAAATATTTTAAAGGAATTTGAAAAATTCGATGTGATTGTAATGGCAGGCTTTCAGGGTGTTACAGCTGGGGGACGCATTACAACTCTTGGCCGTGGTGGCTCAGATACTTCGGCAGTGGCTATTGCGGCTGCTCTTGGTTCTTGCCCTTGTCACATCTATACTGACGTGGACGGTGTATACACAACAGATCCGCGCATGGTTCCACAAGCAAGGCAAATTCCCAAAATATATTATGAAGAAATGTTGGAAATGGCTTCCATGGGAGCAAAGGTTTTACAAATTCGCTCAGTGGAGTTTGCTAAAAAATATAATGTACCGGTTTGGGTTCTTTCAACCTTTAATAATAACCCCGGAACACTAGTCACTCAAGAGGAGGAAGATAGTATGATGGAATTATATATGGTTTCAGGCATTGCCTTTGACAAAGATCAAGTAAGAATTACTTTGCTTGGCATTCCGGACAAGCCCGGAATTTCAGCCGCCCTTTTTGTACCATTGGCTGAACAAGAAATTTTAGTTGATATGATTATACAAAAAGCTAGCCGTGATGGCATTACTGATATGACATATACCGTTTCCCACCGTGATTTTAAGCGTGCCATGGCGGCTACAGAAAAAGTTTGCCAAGAAATTGGTGGAGAAGGTGTAGAGTTTGATGACAAGGTGGCCAAGGTTTCAGTTATTGGTGTTGGTATGAGAAATCATAGTGGTGTAGCCGCTTCTGCTTTTACAGCACTACATGAAGCTAATATAAATATAAATATGATTAGCACTTCTGAGATTAAAATTTCTTGCCTAATATTTGAAGATGATTTGGAAAAAGCAGTTAAAGTTTTACACAATACTTTTGCTTTAGATCAAGAACGTTAGAATTTTATCTTTTTAAAGAAAATTCCTGAAAGCTTGATTTTTGCACCCTCATAAATTTATGTGATGTTTTGCTAAGGGTGTTTTTTTGGAATAAGGAGAATATATTTATTATGGATTTTTACATTTATGACACAAGCCTACGAGATGGAAGTCAGAGTGAAGATGTACAGCTTAGCACTCCCGATAAGATTAAGATTGCATTAAGACTTGATGACTTTGGTGTGGCTTGCATTGAAGGTGGTTGGCCTGGCTCAAACCCCGTTGATGATGATTTTTTCCAAGAAATTCGCTCTTATTCCCTGAAAAATTCTAAGATTTCAGCCTTTGGTAGCACTCATCACCCCAACTATAAAGCTGAGAATGATCCAAATATGCAAGCTCTTGTGAGTTGCAATGTTCCTGTTTTGACAATTTTTGGTAAATCCAGTGAAAAGCACGCTATAGACGCATTAAAAGTTTCACCAGATCGCAATTTAGAAATTATTCACAATTCTATTGCTTTTTTAACCAAGGCTGCACCCACCGTTTTTTTTGATGCCGAACATTTTTTTGATGGTTATAAAGCTAATCCTGAATACGCTCTTGCTGTGCTAAATTCCGCCCACAAAGCCGGCGCTGACACTTTAGTGCTTTGCGATTCAAACGGTGGAACATTACCCTCTGAAATCACAGAAATTGTAAAAACTTTGGTGCAAAAAATGCCCGAGGCAAAATTTGGTATTCACACCCACAATGACTGTGAACTTGCTGTAGCTAACGCCATTGTAGCCCTTGAAGCAGGAGCTGTGCACGTTCAAGGAACCATGAATGGAGTGGGTGAGCGTTGTGGCAATGCTAATCTTTGCTCAATTATTCCCACGATTGAGCTAAAGCTTGGCAAAAAATGTTTGCCTAAAGGCCAATTATCTCAACTCTCCTCTGTTTCTGCCTATATTTATGAAGTTATGAATATTAAACCATTTGCCAGACAAGCCTTTGTTGGCAAATCTGCCTTTGCACATAAAGGCGGAATACACGTCAGCGCCATAAATAAAGACGCCTCACTCTATGAACACATTGTGCCGGAAATAGTAGGCAACAGCCAAAGAGTTTTAATTACTGAATTGGCAGGCCGTAGTAATATTGTTTCTTTGGCCAAGCGTTTTGGTTTTCACTTGGATAAAGATGAGCCTGTGGTCAAAGGTTTATTCCATGAGCTCAAAACTAAGGCTAGCCTTGGCTATGATTATGCAGCCGCAGAAGCTAGCATGGAGCTTTTATTACTTCGTAAATTGGCTAGACGCGGAGTGAGGGAATTTTTCAACCTTAAACATTTAAGGGTGCTAGAAACAAAAAGCTTTACCAATTCTGCCATGGCAGAGGCCACAGTAGCCCTTGAAGTTGAGGGGGCAACAGAACACACAGCAGCCACAGGGCAAGGCCCTGTCAATGCCATTGACAATGCCTTGAGAAAAGCTCTTAGTCCATTTTATCCTAAAATCAAAGAAATGGTTTTACGAGATTTTAAAGTTAGAGTGCTAACAGTGCAAGCCGAGAATAGTTCAGAAAGTAGTAAAAGTGGAACTGCTTCCGTAGTAAGGGTTTTAATTGAATCTTCCGATCAATATAACTCTTGGGTCACTGTTGGGGTTTCCCATGATATTATAGAAGCCAGTTGGCAAGCTTTGGCCGATTCTGTAACCTATAAACTCTATCAAGACGAATGGCGCAACCATAGCCAAGAGAGCTAAGAAAGAATTCACTTCCAAGGCCCACAAAATTTTAAAATGAGCTAAGAGCTCCCTTATTATGATTAGATTTATTGAACCTAAAGACAAGTTAGCTTGTATAGCAATGCTAAATGAGTTTTACAATAGCGAAGCTGTGCTCCACAACATTCCTCTTGAGCATATTGAAAATAGTGTTGATCTGGCCCTTGCAGGCAATCCTTATTCTAAGATTATTATTTGTGAAATAGAAGGAAAATATGCAGGCTTTTGCAATATTTCCTTTACTCATTCCACAGAAGCAGGCGGGCTTGTTTTACTGATTGAAGAAATTTACATCAAAAGTGAGTTTCAAGGACAAGGCCTTGGTTCTTACATACTGAACTTCCTAAAAAAAGAATATGACTTAAAAGTAAAACGCTATAGACTTGAAGTCACTGCAAGTAATACTAAAGCAGTTAAGCTCTATGAAAAATATGGTTTTAAAACATTTGAATATAAGCAAATGATTCTTGAAAATTAGTCCACGCTGAAAAAGTCAATTTTTGACTTTTTCAGAAAAGCACGTTGCCTCCAAGTGCCACGTTGTGGACGCCACAAGTGAATTGTGGCTCACTTTACGGCACGCAAAGCTGACGCTTTAGCTTACAGCTTTGTTTAGCCTCTGCTGAAAATTCTTTTTTTTGCTCCAAGCCTTATTTTAATAAAAAACTTTTTATCTATAGATAGTTATTATATTTTTCAGCATCGACTATTTTAGTCCATAAGCTTGAAATCACTTCAAGCCTCCACAAATTGACACATGAAATCAATGTGCCTTTCTAAAAAATATTTTTTTTCTTCAACATAAATACATTATAATTTTCATAAGTTATGATATTTTAATGCTTTGATTATTTTAAAATACTTGACAAGTATACCTGTTATATATAAGTTGTATTTAAGAAGAATATATGTTGATTTAATTTCTTATATCAGCTCCTGTTCTTAGAAAATATAGAGAGTTTTCAAAGTAAGCTCAACCTGTCTATTAACAGACAAGCCACAAATCAAGAATAAACAAAATAATAATTTTGTCGTTGAAATACTGATTTATGACTGTTAGCTCTGCATAAAAAATTCTCATTTTTTTGCTAACATTATTTTTTAGAACTTTATAAAAAATTTAATTATGCAGAAATCTCGTTAAAGGAGAAATATATATGAACGGTATAAAAATTACTAAATTAGTTTTTTTTACATTTATATTGTTGGCCATTGCTCTTTTTATATACACTTACACAGTTCCGGAAGGTTATTTAGATGAGGGCTACTTACACCCCATGACTTACCCCCGAGTTTTGCTCATAATTATAGGTATATTGTGTGCGGTTAATGCTTTTACAAAGCAGGTAAGCATTGACATGAGGCAATTTGCTCGCTTTCTTCCCTCCATGTTTGGCCTGCTTGGTTCCTTGACTGTTTTTATGGTGCTTTTGCCTTATTTAGGTTTTCTAATTTCAAGTATTATAATGTCCTTCCTTATTTTATGTGTTTTAGATTACAGTAAAATAATCTATAGGCTAATTATTTCCATAAGCGTTTGTACATTTTTTTGGTACATATTTAAATCTGTTATATACTTACCTTTACCTATAGGTAGTTTGGTTAATTTATAGAAAATCCCAAAAGGAGAAATCATGCTGGAACATATTGTTAGTGGTTTATCTCTAACCTTGAGTATTGGAACATTGAGTGTCTTGTTTTTGGGTACGCTCTACGGAACAATTATGGGGGCATTGCCGGGTCTTGGCACAGTTGTGGCTTTAACAATTTGCCTACCTTTTACATTAAATATGGATAGCGCATCTGCCATAGCCCTACTCCTTGGTGTATACTGTGGCTCTGTTTATGGTGGTTCAATTTCAGCGGTCTTGATTAATACCCCTGGAACTTCACAGTCTGCTTGTACGGCAATAGACGGTTATGCCATGGCAAAACAAGGTAGAGCAGGTGAGGCCTTGGGCTGGGTTACTTTAGCGTCGGTATTTGGCGGACTTTTTTCTTGTATAGTTTTGATTATTGCCGCACCGCAAATGGCCGCCCTCTCTGTAAAATATGGAGGACCTCTTGAAATTTGTGCATTAATAACTCTTGGACTTGCTTGTATTGCAACCCTTTCCGAAGGGCAGCAAGCCAAAGGAATTTTAATGGGTATTTTGGGCCTTTTCCTTGCAACAGTTGGAACAGATCCTGTGAGTGGTATGTCAAGATTTACTTTTGGATCTTTTACCTTAGAATCAGGGATTACCATGTTACCCTTGGTAATAGGTATTTTTCCTTTAGCTGAAGTTTTTGTGCGCATATATGAAAAAACAACCAATATTGAGGTTGTAAAACCAATTGAATGTAAAAAAATAATTTTCCCCGGCATTGCTAAATGGAAAGGACGATTTAATATTTTACTTAGATCTTGCGGACTTGGCGTACTTATTGGAGTATTACCCGGCACAGGCCCAACAGCAGCAACCTTTATCAGTTATGCTTCTGCCAAGGGAACATCACCAAATGCCAAGGATTTTGGCAAGGGTGAACCTGATGGACTTATTGCGGCTGAAGCCTCAAATAATGCTGTAACAGGTGGGGCATTAGTTCCAACCTTAGCGCTAGGCATACCTGGTGATGCAACACTTGCCCTTTTGCTTGGCTCCTTTGTTCTACACAATTTAACCCCAGGGGTGCGCTTAATGGCCGATCACCCTGATGTGGTTTATGCTTCATTCATTCTTTTGATTTTAGCCAATTTTTTAATTATTCCATCAGCAATTTTGACTGTAAGATTTTTTGGTTATTTACTACGAATCCCCACTCCATTATTTTTAATGCTAATAATTTTACTGTCCTTTATAGGTGCATATATTAGTAGAAACCTATATGGTGACTTGATTATTACCATAGCCATTGGATTTTTAGGTTTTATAATGCGTCTTTGGGACTTTCCGGCCTCAGCCTTACTTGTGGGTTTTGTGCTTGGGCCGCAATTTGAATATAGGCTAGGGCAAGTGTTTATTTTTAAAGGTGAAACTCCATTCTTTACCTATTTATTACAAAATCCTGTGGGCAGTGTTTTACTGACTATAACTATATTGGTGCTTTGTATGCCACTAATAAAACAATTTAGAAAAAGACTGCGAAATAAAACTTAATTTAGTGCTAACAGTTAGGAAAACTGTGTACATATAATCTTAAATTTAGGAGAAAATCATGAAGAAAAACTTATTTACCACCATTGCTGTGCTACTTAGTTTTGTGTTTCCCTTGCTAGGTCAAGCCGAAGCATATCCTGATAAACCTGTAACATTTATTTGCCCTTACGGTGCAGGTGGCTCCACCGACATTCAAGCAAGAGTTTTGGCAAGTGCTTTGGAAAAAGAACTTGGACAACCAATGATTGTTAAAAATGTAACAGGTGCTGGCGGTTTACCAGGTGTTCAAGAAACAATTAAGTCAAGACCTGATGGCTATACCTTTGGATATTTCCCCTTAGGACCACTGGTTATGCAACCTCATTTACGCAAAATTCCTGCTCAAATTTATGAAATGGAATATGTTGCCAGAATTATTAATGCCCCTTACATTTTATTTGTTTCAAAAGATGCCCCTTGGCAAACTTTTGATGAAATGATGAAAGACGTGCTTGCTAACCCTAAAAAATATCGCTATGCCTCCTCCGGTGCTGGAACACAACCTCACATTGCTCTTGCAGACTTGTTTAGCCAATATGGTGCAGATGTACCACACGTTGCTTTCCACAGTGATGCTGACGTAATGCAAAGTATGGCAGGCGGTCATGTGCAAATTTCAACAGCTCCCATGAGTGTTGTGCGTCAATATGGTGTTAGACCTTTAATGGTTTTTGACACAAATCGTATTCCTTCTTTGCCTGATGTTCCAACTTCAGGAGAAATGGGTAAGGAAATTATATATACCCATTGGCATGTAGTTGCTGCTCCACTTGGAACACCTAAGAACATCATTGATGCTATGGCTAAAGCCATTGATTCACTTTCAACCAACCCTGACTACTTAGCTCGCTTGGAAAAACTTAGCATGGATCCTGCTTACATTGGTCCTGACGACACAAAAGAAATGGTTGTTAATGAACTTGAAGCCTATAAAGACATTTTTGCTCGTGTTATAAAATAGGTATTGACTAAACCTCTGCTACATTATGCAAGCATACTCCACATAGTCATTATAATTGAAATTTGTAGAAACTAATTTTCTTGTAAAATTTCAATAAAATGCTAGCTTTCTGAAGCAGGGGTTTAGTTTTATAATTACTTATTAATATTTCAAAAAAATTAAGGTTAAAGTTATGCTACGCGATATTGTTTACAAATATTTTAGAGAGCAAATATACGCTCAGAAGTTTATTCCAGGTGAGTTTATCAATTTAAATCAGTTAGCTGAGCAACTTTCTGTAAGCAGAACTCCCCTGCGTGAAGCTCTTATAATCCTTGAGGCTGAAGGTTTTGTAAAAATATTACCCAAGAAAGGTATATATATTAAACCTCTAACCCTTATGGACACAAATAATCTTTATGAGATCATTGGAGCTCTTGAGTCTTCAATTATTGTAAACAATTGGCATAAAATTGATAATCTAACCATTTTAAAGCTACATGAAATTAACGAACAAATGCTTAATCATTTGGGTGATGCAAAGCATTATGATTTAAACTATGAATTCCACTTTACCTATGTAAACTTATCAAGTAATGAAGAACTTAAACTCTATTTATCAAGGCTTTATCGCCGTATTTATGATTTTTCAGGCCTCAATTATGGGGAAAAATTTCAAGCCAATAATTGCGCCGGGCACAAAACATTCATAAAGCTATTGGAGTCCGGTGAACCAATTGCACCCTCAAACTTCTTGCGCGACACACATTGGAAATTTAGAGTGCCTGAAATCTTTTTTAATGAATAAAAAATAAATTATGTTAACAAGAACACTCACACCATAATAACGTTATGGAATATAATAATTTTTGCAAAAGGAGAAATTAATGGAAGCAGCAAAAATATTACAATCAATTCCTTGCTCTAGCCTCTGGGAAATTGCTAATAAGGCTATTATATTGTCGGAACAAGGCCATGATGTTATTCGTCTTGAACTTGGGCGCCCTGATTTTGACACACCCGAACATATTAAAGCTGCTGCTAAAAAAGCTTTAGATGAAGGCCATGTGCACTATGTTTCACACTATGGAATTTTTCCTTTGCGCCAAGCCATTGCAAAAATTTGGGAACAAAATACCAATCACACAATTGATCCCAATAAAAATATTTTAATTACTGCCGGCGGAACTGAAGCTCTGTATCTTAGCTATGCCGCCTTTCTAAATCCTGGTGATGAAATTTTAATCAGCGATCCAGGTTGGGTTACATATTTTCACGCTCCAAAATTGGTTGGTGCTAACATTGTTTCTTACCCACTAATAAAAGATGGACGCTTTGGCTTACATTTTGACGAAATTCAAAAAAGAATTACTCCAAAAACTAGAATGATTTTAATCAATACCCCCAGCAATCCTGTTGGAGGTGTTTTTTCTTTAGCTGAACTAAAGAAATTGGCAGACTTAGCTAAAGAAAGAAATATTATAATTGTTTCAGATGAAGTATATCACACTCAACTGTTTAACAATAACAAACACTACTCCATAGCTAGCTTTGAGAATATGTTTGAACAAGTAATTACCATTGATAGTTTTTCCAAAACATATTCCATGACCGGTTGGCGACTTGGCTATGTGATTGCTTCACACGAAAATATAGAAATTATGCTCAGAGTACATCAGCAACTTGGGGCAACTTGTTGCTCCTTTGGCCAATATGGAGCTTTGGCAGCCTTGACTGAGTCACAAAAATGTGTCTCCGAGATGTGTAATATTTATGAAAACAGAGTAAAGCTAGTAACCAACCATTTAGATAAAATGGATAAACTATCCTATATTCAACCCCAAGGCGGATTATACATTTATATAAATGTTGAAAAAACAGGCCTAACAGGTGAACAGTTTGCCTTAAAATTACTTGATCAAGAAAAAGTTGCCATTATGCCAGGCATAGCATTTGGACCAAGCGGAAATTATTATGTGCGTCTTTGCATTGCTTCATCAGAACAAATGCTGGAAAAGGCCATGTGCAGAATAGGTAATTTCATTAAAAATTTATAGATTTTTTGGAAAAAATTTTTTTATAATTTTTTGGGAAAACCTTTTTGGGTTTAATAATTTTTTGGGAAAACCTTTTTTGAAAAAAAGTTTTACCATTTTCAAAAAACTTTATACAACTTAATGCCTAAAATTTTATACTGATATTCTTACTTCGCCTTAATGGAGATTTTATATGAATTTAGCAAAAGAAAAAATATTAAATGGACAGTTCATGGCCGGAGCTTGGTGTAGCCTTGGTTCAGCAAGCGCCGCTGAAATGGTGGGAGTTTGTGGTTATGACTGGGCTTTACTTGATGCCGAACACGCTCCAAGTAGCACCACAAGCCTAATGGCTCAAATGCAAGGCCTTAGCCGATTTTCAACCCTGCCCATTGTGCGCATACCTTGGCTGGATAGAGTCCATATTAAGTGGGCTCTTGATATTGGGGCTAAAGGCATTATGGTTCCCTATGTGGAAACAGCCGAACAAGCCCAAGAAGCTGTCACATATATGCAGTATCCGCCCAAGGGTGTGCGTGGCGTTGGCGGAGCTGTTCGAGCCTGTGATTATGGTTCAAATTTTGTTAATTATATGGAAAATGCCAATAAAGATTTGATTACCATAGTACAACTTGAAACAAAACTTGCCCTTGAAAATATGGAAAGTATTGCTAAAGTGGAAGATGTGGACGTACTCTTTGTTGGGCCCATGGATTTAAGTTTTAATATAAATATGCCCGAAAGATTTAATGATCCAAACTTTATTGATATTTTAAAAAATGTTGCTATTTGTGCAAAAAATGCAAAAAAAGCCAGCGGAATACTTGTGCCTGATGTTAACCTTGTGCCAATTTGTAAAGAGCTTGGCTATACCTTTGTGGCTGTTAGCTCTGACGTTTCAATACTAATGAAAGGCCTAAAACAGATTAAAGCAAATATGTGTTAATTAGTCGATGCTGAAAAATATAATAACTATCTATAGATAAAAAGTTTTTTATT
>CAYJHF010000035.1:0-1154 GCA_964369905.1 uncultured Mailhella sp.
TTGAAGGCAACGTGCCTTTGTAGAAAAAGTCAAAAATTGACTTTTTCAGCGTGGATTAATTTAAGCTAAAAACATATTTTTGTCCTTAACTTGAACCAAGCCTTCCTCAATCAATAATTCTGCAATTTGTACAGCATTTAAAGCTGCTCCCTTACGCACATTGTCGGAAACCACCCAAAGGTTTAGGCCATTATCTATGCTGGCATCGTCCCTAATTCTGCCCACAAAAACCGCATCTTCACCGGCTGCTGTTGTAGCGAGGGGATAGTAAAGCTCGTTTGGATTATCGAAAACCTCAATGCCTTTGGCAGTGGCTAAAATAGCTCTGGCTTCCTTGGCATTTATTTTCTTTTCTGTTTCAATATTTATGGATTCGCTGTGACTGTAGAAAACAGGAACTCTTACACAAGTTGCTGTTACTTTTATATCATCATCTTCTAAAATTTTATTGGTTTCTTTAACCATTTTCATTTCTTCTTTTGTGTAATCATTTTCCATGAAAACATCAATGTGAGGTAAGCAGTTAAAGGCTATGCGATGAGGATAAACTTTAGCTTCAGGTTCAATGCCGTTAAATAATTCACGCACTTGCTTTTCAAGTTCGGCAATGCCTTTTTGGCCTGTTCCGCTAACCGCTTGATAAGTAGAAACCACAACTCTTTTAATTTTTGCCACATCATGAAGTGGTTTTAGGGCTACAACCATTTGAATTGTTGAACAGTTAGGGTTGGCAATTATTCCATTGTGTTCTTTTAAAGCATGGGCATTTACTTCAGGAACTACCAAGGGGCAACGCTCGTCCATGCGCCAGCAACTTGAATTGTCCACAACAACACAACCGCTGGCCACAGCGTGTGGCGCATATTTTTGTGATGTTTCACCGCCGGCTGAAAAAATAGCCAAATCAATGCCTTCAAAGGATTTTTCAGTAAGTTCTTCTACCACAATTTCTCTATCACCAAAGGAAACCTTAGTTCCTGCTGAACGTGCTGAAGCCAAAGCCTTTATGGTGTAATTGTCAAAACCTCTGGCAGAAAGTGTGGACAGCATTTCACGTCCCACAGCTCCAGTGGCTCCAACAACAGCAATAACTAAATCTTTCATAAAATTATACCCCTTACATTTTTAATAAAATGAAACTCTAGCCTAGCTTA
>CAYJHF010000035.1:1164-17102 GCA_964369905.1 uncultured Mailhella sp.
TAAAATTCTTGACTTTTAGCCAAATATTAATTAGATTTTGCCATAATTTTTTATAAACAATTTTTATTTTTATATGTAACTTTACTATATAAATAATTGTATAATGCACTATTTTTATTAGAGGTTTTACCATGAATGAAGCGGAAAATGCAGAAAGCCAAGAAAAAACCGCAGGGCTTGATTTTATAAGGCAACGCATTAACGATGACAATCAAAGCGGACGTTTTGACAGTCGTGTACACACCAGATTTCCCCCTGAACCCAATGGCTATTTGCATATAGGCCATGCCAAGTCCATTTGGCTAAATTTTAGTATTGCCAATGATTACAATGGTTTTTGTAATTTACGCTTTGATGACACAAACCCCGTTAAAGAAGATGTGGAATATGTGGACTCAATTCAAGAAGATGTGCGCTGGCTCGGTTATAAATGGACTGGCGATGTGCATTATGCTTCCGATTATTTCGAAGAATTGTATAAACTTGCAGTTAAATTAATTGAAATGGATAAAGCCTATGTGGACGAACTAAGTGCTGATCAAATCAGAGAATATAGAGGCACTTTAACTGAACCCGGCAAAGAAAGTCCTTATCGTAATCGCCCTATTACTGAAAGTCTTGATTTGTTTGCCAGAATGAGAAATGGAGAATTTGAAGACGGAAAAATGGTTTTAAGGGCAAAAATCAATATGGCTTCTCCAAATATTATTATGCGTGATCCAACCATTTATCGCATACGCCATGCTCACCATCACAAAACCAAGGACGCATGGAAAATTTATCCCATGTATGATTTTACCCACTGCATTTCCGATTCCATAGAAAAAATTACCCACTCCATCTGCACACTGGAATTTGACAATAACCGAGAATTTTATGACTGGGTGCTTGAAACATTAGGGCTTTATCATTCTCAGCAAATTGAAAATGCCAGATTAAATATAACTCACACTATTTTATCAAAGCGTAAACTTATTTATTTGGTGCAAAATAATATTGTAAACTCTTGGGATGACCCCCGTATGCCAACCATTAGTGGAATGCGTAGACGTGGATATACTCCCGAAGCCATAAAAAACTTTTGTGCAAAAGTTGGAATTTCTCGCTCAGCGGACAGTGTGGTGGATTTTAGCCTCTTGGAATTTTGTGTCAGAGAGCAACTAAATGCCACAACACCAAGGTTGATGGCTGTGCTTGATCCCATTAAAGTTATTATTGAAAATTACCCTGAAAATGGTGAAGAATTTTTTGATTGCCCCTTGCACCCCGAAGAAGAGAAGTATGGAACAAGAACTGTTCCTTTTAGCCGTGAACTTTATATTGAGCGTGACGATTTTATGGAAGAGCCACCAAAAAAATATTTTAGGCTTTCACCGGGAAATGAAGTTCGTTTACGTTATGCCTATTACATTACTTGCAAGGAAGTAATTAAGGATCAAAACGGAAATATTAAAGAGCTTATTTGCACCTATGATCCTCAAACCAAGGGTGGGCAATCTGCCGATGGGCGTAAAATTAAGGGCACACTGCATTGGGTTAGTGCAAAACACTGTGTGGACATTGAAGCAAGACTTTATGAACACCTTTTCGCCATGCCCTATCCTGACCAAGAGGAAAAGGAATTTGATGAACTAATTAATCCCAATTCTGTGAAAATAGTCAATGCTAAAGCAGAACCTCACCTTGCAAGTTTGCCTGTGGGTGAAAAGGTGCAGTTTGAAAGATTGGCTTATTTTTGTGTGGATAAAGACAGTGGGGCAAAAAAGGTGTTTAATAGGACGGTAACCTTAAAAGACTCCTACAAGAAATAAGAATTTCATGAAGAAAACTTTTGAAATAATTTTCTAGTTTGGGCTACATAAAACTTTTCCCTCGGAAAATAAAAAACAATAAAAGGAAATATTATGAATTTAGCAGAAAGAATGACTAGGCTTGGTACAGAAAATGCTTTTGCTGTAGCAGCAAGGGCGGCCAAGCACTTAGCTGATGGCCATGAAGTATTCCCTTTTCACCTTGGGGATTTAAACTTCCCAACCCCTGATTTTATAACTGAAGCTACTTTTAAAGCTTTAAAAGACGGAAAAAGCGGTTATTGCCCGGGGGCAGGTATAATGCCACTTAGGGAGGCCTTGGCAGAAAACATTAATCAGGATCGCAACACCAATTACACCGCAGAAAATATTTTAGTGCAAACCGGTGGAAAGCCTGTAATAGCTAAATTTATTCTGGCCTTTATGAATAGGGGCGATGAGGTTTTATTCCCCAATCCCGGCTTTCCCATTTATGAATCCCAAATTGAGTTTTTAGGTGGTGTGGCTGTTCCTTATGGTTATAAGTTAACCCAAGATGGATTTAAAATTGACTTTGAAATGCTGGAAGCGTCCATAACTTCAAAAACAAAGCTTATTATTATAAATGATTTTCACAATCCCACAGGAGCGGAATGCAGCGAAGAGGAAAGGATTAAACTGGCCAATCTTATTGTAAAGCACAACTTAATGGCTTTGGTGGACGAAGCCTATTTTGAAATTCGTTATCAAGGCAAATCAAACTCCATCTTGTCCCTGCCTGAAATGGATAAACATTGCGTTATGCTTTATACTTTTTCCAAAAAATTTGCCATGACTGGTTGGCGAGTTGGAGCTATGGTTTGTCCCACTAAATATGTAGAAACAGTTGCTCGCTTAAATGTAAATATTGAATCTTGTACTTCCCACTTTTCTCAATATGGAGCTTTAGCCGCCCTGCAAGAAAAACAAAAGGCAGAGCAAGCTTTAAAAAATTTACTTATGGTTTTAAAGGAAAGGCGTGATTTGGCAGTTAAAATGCTCAATGAAACAAAGGGGATTATTTGCCCAACACCACAAAGCTCTTTTTATCTTTTCCCTGAAATAACAGGCCTTATGCAAAGTAAAGGCTTTGATAATTATGCTGATTTTAGGGAAGATTTACTTGTTAAAACAGGTGTTTCTCTTTGCACCAGAGAGCATTTTGGTAAAATCCTACCTTCCGAAGAAGAGGATCAAATCTATTTTGCCAGATTGGCCTATTCAGGAATAGACAGCTCAAACATTATAAAGGCGTTAAGCAAATTACAAGAATATGCAAGATAATCAAAATACAGAAAATGCAGAAGAACAAGAGCTTAGCCTTGCCGAACAGTCTGCTAAAAATGCCATGCTTGAATTTTTGCGCCTTAGTGAGGCCATGGGTTTTCAAATTGGCGAAGTACTCAAAGCTTTAAACTTAAAGCTAAGTGTGGCTGAGTCTTGCACGGCAGGCCTACTTGGCACAGCTTTAACCCAAATGGGCGGAGCATCAGCTTGGTTTGAGGGTGGAATAATTTCCTATAGCAATGAAGTAAAACAAAAACAGCTCAATGTTTCCAAAATTGCCCTTGAAAATCATGGGGCAGTAAGTGCTTTAACCGTTTGCCAAATGGCTCTTGGAGCTACCAAGGCCATTAATACAAATATTGCCCTTTCCATTTCCGGAATAGCAGGCCCAAGTGGTGGAAGTGAAGAAAAGCCTGTTGGTACAGTTTGGATTGGTTTATGCTTACCAAATGATTTGCCAAAATTGCAAAAAAAGCACCAGAAAAAAATTAATAAACTACACGAAGCATTTTTTACAGAGCATAAAACGGTTTTATCCTCGCTAAAATTATTAAAAACAGCATTTTATGCACAAGCAAGTCCCAAACTAAGTCATGGAGATTTTAATGTACAAGCTTTAGAATTTTTGTTCACAACGGACCGAAATTCCGTTAGACAAAGTGCAGTATTGATGGCACTTTATTTTTTATATCAAGAACTTATAAATATTGCCTGAAATCTCTGCGCAATTTGAGCATTTCCACTAAAAAATAATTCTGTCAATGCTCTGAAAATAATTCTTTAATTTTTAAAAAAACCTATTAATGCTTGACGATTTAGCAATATTATATAAGGATATTAGGCGTTATTATTTTGGAGGCTAAGATGGCAGACTATAAAAAGACTTTAAATTTACCAAAAACTTCCTATCCCATGAAGGCTGACCTTGTGCATAAAGAGCCTGAAACATTGAAATTTTGGGAAAAGGAAGATATATATAGCACAATGCTCAATGCTTCGGGGGCAAAGGGTACTTATCTTTTGCATGATGGCCCACCCTATGCCAACGGCAATATTCATTTGGGTACAGCATTAAACAAAATTCTCAAAGACATTATAGTAAAATCCAAGAATTTGGCAGGTTATGCTTGCCCTTATGTACCTGGTTGGGACTGCCATGGACTGCCCATTGAGCGCAATGTGGAAAAAGAACTTGGTGAGAAAAAAGATTCTATGCCCACGGCTTCCATTCGCAGAGCTTGTCGCAAATATGCTTATAAGTATTTAGAAATACAAAGAAAAGAATTTAAGCGTCTTGGAGTTTTGGGAACATGGGATAAGCCGTATATGTCCATGGATCCAGCCTATGAAGCCATTACAGCAGGTGAGTTGGCAAACTTTGTGGACAGCGGAAATTTAAACAGGGCAAAAAAGCCCATCTATTGGTGTAATTCCTGTAAGACTGCTTTAGCTGAGGCAGAAGTTGAATATGGAGATCATACTTCTCCCTCTATCTATGTGCGTTTTGCGGTAAATGACCCCAAATTGGCAGAAATTTTCCCAAATGCCAAACTAACAAATCCTCATTTTATTATATGGACTACAACACCATGGACTTTACCGGACAACCTTGGTATTTGTTTGCACCCTGAATTTGTTTATTCTCTTGTGGAACATGAGCAAGGGCAATATATTCTGGCTAAGGAACTTGTGGAAAATTGTGCCAAAGAATTTGGTTGGGATAATTATGTTGAGCTTGCAACAGCTGAGGGCGTGGCCTTTGAAAAATTACAAGCCAAGCACCCATTTTATAATAGAAATTCCTTAGTAATACTTGGTAATCATGTTACTTTAGAAGCCGGAACAGGTTGTGTACACACAGCTCCCGGGCATGGCCGTGAGGACTATGAAGTTGGCTTAAAATATGGCCTTGAAATTTATTCTCCCCTTGATGATAGCGGGCGCTTCTTACCCACAGTGGAATTTTTTAATGGTTTAACCGTTTTTGAAGCAAATCCTCATGTTATAGCCAAACTCAAGGAAGTTGGCAATTTGATGGCAGAAAGTAAAATTTCCCACTCTTACCCTCATTGCTGGCGTTGTCATGAACCTGTAATCTTTAGGGCAACTACCCAATGGTTTATAACCATGGACGCTAATAATTTACGTCAAAAATCCTTAAGTGCCATTAGTAATGATGTGCAGTGGATTCCGGCTTGGGGACGAGATAGAATTTACAATATGATTGAATTTCGCCCCGATTGGTGCATTTCCAGACAGAGAACTTGGGGTGTGCCTATTTTGGCCTTGCTTTGTCAAGATTGTGGGGAAGCTTGGCAAGATAGTGCATGGATGCGTGAAATTGCCAAAAGTTTTGCCTCTCACCCTACAGGTTGTGACCACTGGTATGAAGCTGAGGACGCGCAAATTATCCCTAAAGATTTAAAATGCCCTCATTGTAATGGCAGTAATTGGAAGAGGGAGAGTGATATTTTAGACGTTTGGTTTGATTCCGGAACAAGTTTCGCTGCCGTGATGGAACAACGCCCTGAGGGCGGTTTTCCGGCAGATTTATATTTAGAAGGTTCAGATCAACATCGTGGCTGGTTTCACAGCTCCTTGTTAATTTCCATTGGAGCTAGGGGAGTTGCTCCCTATAGAAGTGTTTTAACACACGGCTATGTGGTGGATGGCAAAGGGCATAAAATGTCAAAGTCCATTGGCAATGTTGTTTATCCTGATGAAATTATTTCCAAACATGGTGCAGAGTTACTCAGGCTTTGGGTTTCAAGCATTGATTATCGTGAAGAC
This sequence comes from uncultured Mailhella sp., assembly GCA_964369905.1. Lineage (GTDB taxonomy): Bacteria > Desulfobacterota > Desulfovibrionia > Desulfovibrionales > Desulfovibrionaceae > Taurinivorans. The sequence goes on from CAYJHF010000035.1 coordinate 7,071, forward strand.
ATACGTTATTCTGATGAAATTATGAATAGGCTTGTGGACGCTTACCGCAGAATACGCAATAGTATACGCTATATTTTGGGTAGCTTGGACGGTTTTACTCCTGAGCAAATTGTTCCGCTTGAACAAATGCAAAGCCTTGACAAATATGCACTAGATGCAGTGGCAAAGGCACACTTTAGAATTCAAAATGCCTATCAAGATTTTGAGTTCCATAAGGTTTACCATACCTTGCATGGCCTTTGCACTACCGAGCTTTCCTCTTTTTACTTTGATATTTTAAAGGATAGGCTTTATGCCTCCCACCCAAGGAGTAAGGAGCGTCTTTCTGCCCAAACAGCTCTTTATTATATTTTAATGACCATTATCAGGGATATGGCGCCAATTCTTAGCTTCACAGCCGAAGAAAGTTTACGCTATATTCCCGAAGCATTTAAGAAAGATGTAAAATCAGTTTTTGCCATGCCGGAAGTAGATTTAACTCCCTTTGTTTTTGATGCCCAGGTTGCCGAGGATTGGGAAAAACTTCTTGCCATTAGAGCAGAAATCACCAAGGCCATTGAACCAATTAGGCAAAGTGGAGAGATTGGACATTCACTTGATACAAAGGTAAAACTATACCTCAACTCTGACTATGCCAAAGCTTTGGCAAGATGCGAGAGTGATTTTAGATCCATTTGTATTATTTCACAACTTGAAATATTGCCTCTTGAGCAAGCACCAAGCACAGCAACAACTTCAGAATTGGAAGGAGTTGTAATAGTGATTGCTAAAGCCGAGGGTGAAAAATGTGAACGTTGCTGGATTTATTCTACAGAGCTTGGCAGTAATTCAGATTATCCAAGCATTTGTCCTCGTTGCACAGAAGTTATGCAAGAGTTAGATAAAAAATGATGCAAAAAGATAATCGCTACAGTTTTATATTAATAATAAGTGCAATTTGTATTGTATTAGATCAAATTACAAAAATAATTGTTGCCAAAAAAGTTCCTCTTTATTCTGGTTTTAACGTAATTCCGGGCTTTTTTGACATTGTGCATATTCAAAACTATGGAGCTGCTTTTGGGATTTTGAATGATCCGAATACAAATTGGCAATTCTGGTTTTTTGCGGCTATTACAGTGTTTATGCTAGTTTTTGTGTTTAATATTGTTAAAAAGTCCAATTATGATAAAAAACTGTTTTTTGGTTTGGCATTAATTTTGGGCGGAGCCATAGGCAACTTTATTGATAGAGTTCTCTACCGCTCTGTTCTTGATTTTCTGGATTTCTATCTAGGTAATTGGCATTGGCCGGTTTTCAATGTGGCTGATATTTGTATTTGTCTTGGAACTGCCACTGTGATTGTAATATATTATTTTGAAGCTAAGCAAGAAAAAGAGAAAAATCTTAACCAAGGGTAAAATATGTTTTTTTCTGATGTTGATTTAACCACATTTTTAATACTTATGCTTCCGGCAGTTATAAACCTTGTAGCCATCTATCATTGCTACTCTAGAGTTTTTCCCAGTAATCAAGAAAGGATTATCTGGTTGATTTTATGTGTTGCTTTGCCAATTATTGGCCCTATAATATACTTTATCTTTGGCTGGAAACGAGGATTAAAAGAGATAAATTAAATATAAAACAAAGTAAATTAGAAACATCTGTGTAATCCATTGAGCAGGGTTTCAAGACAGGAAGGAAAAATTATGAATAGAAATCTGGTTAAATCTCTTGGTATGCTAGGCATTTTTACCCTACTATCAGCTTGTGTAAGCACCGGAGGTGCTCAAAGTGGCAATTTGCAACAAGTTGTAAATACCAACAGTCAAGCAATTCAACAAATTCAAGGTCAACTTTCAGGTATACAGCCTGCACAAGCAGACAGTTGGTCACAGCTTCAAGCTGTAATGCAGGAATTAGCCCTAATTAGGGGTGAGCTTGATAATTTAAAAAATTCCACAGCCGGACTTGGCGGTATAGCAGAGCTTGGTAATGTGGTTGCAAAACATGATGCTGCTCTTAGACTTTTGGAAAGTCAGCTTGCTTTGGATTTTAAGCTTGATAGTGCGCAAGCACCTTACAATTCCAACCGAGGACAAGTTACACCTCCAACTATACCTACTCCACAAAACCAAGAACAGGCTCAAACTTTGCAACCTGTTGTAACACCACCGGCAGTGCAAACAGCTGAACCCACAAATACAAATACAGCTCAAGCCCTCTATGACAGTGGCATAAATAACTTTAATCAAAGAGATTATACCGCAGCCCTTAAAGCCTTTGTGGACTTTACAAAAGTTTATCCCAACCATAACTTAGTTTCCAATGCTTGGTTCTGGCAAGGAGAAAGCCATTACCAGCTCAAAAACTATGCTGCTGCTGCCCTTGCTTATCAAAATGTTATTAAATCATTCCCAAATAGCATAAAAGCTCCTGCTTCCTACCTAAAGCAAGGAATGTCCTTTATTGCTTTGAATAGAATAGAAGCAGCCAAGGAAGTGCTAAACTACTTGGTTACAAACTACCCAAAAGCAACAGAAGCCAAAAGAGCTGAACAAGTGCTTGCTGATATGTAATTTTATGGAAATGGAGAACTCTCTTTGCTAAACAAAAGAAGTTCTCCATTTCAAGGAATATCCATTCATTAAAAACTTTAATTTTTAAAACCATTGCCCTAAAAGGATTTATTATGGGAGTAAATATACACCTCAAGTTTCCTGCCGGAATAAGTAATTCTCCGGTGGTTTGCAATATGACAAGGCTTTTTGATCTTGATTTTAATATTACAAAAGCACAAATTTCCATTAAAAATGATGGCTTTATGGTGCTAGAACTTTTAGGCTCAACAGCAAAAATCAATGAAGCAATTTCCTATCTTGAAAGTCAAGGAGTTAGCGTTACTCCGGCTGCCCAAAGAATAAAAAAGAATGATGAAGTCTGTGTTGAGTGTGGAATGTGCACAGCCATTTGTCCACCACACGCCCTTTATATGGACGAAGCCAGACACTTGGTTTTTGATAGTCAAAAATGTGTTGTTTGTGGACGATGTATTAAAATTTGCCCTGTGCGCGCCATAGAGGCAGATATTGAAGTTTTAGAACATACAAACTAAAATTATTCATCAGGTTTTAGTTTTTAGCAATAAGACTATACAATTTAAACCTCAAAAAACCCTACGCAATAATTTGAGTGGGGTTTTTTTATATGTCAAGTATTTGAACAGTAAGACATATATTTTTGGGACTTATTTTTATAACTATTTATTTTTTCAGTATAAAGAGTTAATGGCATAGTAATAGCATAATAGTTAATATAATTTGCACGTATAATAAGGGGAACTATTATGGCAAGCTTTAATTTTTCGATGGAAAAAATATTGACCTATCGTAAACAACTTGAAGATAAGGCAAAAACTGAGGTTGGGCATATTCAATCAAATTTGTTGAGGGCTCAAAATAAGCAAGCCATAGTAATTCAGGAGTTGAGAATGAAAGAAGATAGTTTATTAAGTCTTTTACCGGCTTCAAGCGGTGAGCGCTATCTTTTAGAAAATTATATAAGGGCTTTAAAAACCGATGTCTTAGAAATTAATAATGAAATAAGACAATTAGATGTAATGCTTTTAGCTGCAAAACAGAAATTAACTTTGTGTTCAAAGGATAAAATGATTCTTGAAAAGCTAAAAGAGAAAAGTGAAATAAAGTTTAAAGCCGAAGAACTTCAAAGAGAGCAGAGGGAATATGATGAAATCGCGTCGATCCGTTACCAAGCTGTCACTTGCTAATTTTTGTTGCTTGATAGTTGCACTGGCTTTTGCCAAGTTGTCATTTGCCGTATTTATTATGCAGGGTGGTGAAATTCCCAGTCTAAGTCCTGAGAAAAAAGAACTAAGTCCAAGGGCCGCTATGATTTTAAATACTCACCAACAAAAGCAAAAAACTGCAAGTGTGGAACAGGGTATTAAAAAACAAAATATTGTTGAATCATCAAATAATCTTGAACAAAAAACTGTAGTTGAGCAAAATATCACCGGTTCAATGGAAAATAGGGTTTTACACCCAGGCACAAAGATTTCTTTTTTGCCAAAATCTAAAGAAGCGCCTATCTTAAAAGATGAAGTGGTTGTGGCAGAAAAAGCAAGTGTCAAAAATGTGACAGAAGCTAAAAAAAGCACTGCCAAAGAAGCAGAGTCTGAAAACAACAGTGATTTACAAATAGCAAAAGCTTCTGCCATGGCCATAAGCCAAAATAATACAAGCCAAAGACAAAGTGCTTTGTATAATAATTATGAAGAGAGTAATGAACTACAAGTTTTACCAGAAAATGAAGTTTTGGAACAAGAACATGGCAATTATAAAGTTGAGAAGGAAAAATCAAGCAGTGGGCTAAGCTCTATTTTTGGGGTGAGTGTTGCTCATGCTGCCGAAGATTATGCAAGACCTGACCAACAAACCAATGTAGTTGTTCCTCCACCAAGTATTAATCCTTATATTTCACCGGATAGTTTAAAGTACAGAGAAGCCGAATTGGCCAGAAAAGAAGAAGAACTTCTCACCCTACAACAACAAATGAATTCAAGAATGGACGAGTTAAATCAACTCGAGGGAAGAATTGGAGATATGGTAAATAATGCTAATGTATTGCAAGACGATAAGTTTAAGCACCTCATTAGCACCTATGAAAACATGAAAGCCAGAAATGCCGCTCAAGCTTTGGCAACTTTAGATGAAAAGATAGCTGTGCAAATTCTAAATGGTATGAAAAGCCAACAGGCCGGAGAGATTTTCTCTTACATGGAACCCATGCACGCAGCCAGACTTTCAGAAGCTTTAGCAAAATTAGATTTATAAAAATAGCGAAGTTCTGTACAATTATAAATCAAGTCTAACAAAAAAATCTGCAAGAAATAAACACATAATGTGAAGATTTCTTGCAGATTTTACTTTAAAAAATAATTTTTAATTGGATTATTTTGCCAAAATAAAAGTTCCATTATTTACTTGGTATAGTTGATATAGTGAACCAATGCGATCACCTTTTTCATCAAAGCTAAATATTCCTGTTATTCCTGGGTGATCTTTGAGCTCATCTTTAAGGTAGGTTGCCATGTCTTCAGCATTTGGCTTGGCATTTTTCAATGCTTCTACAATCACATTAAAAGCATCTCCGGCTAAAACAGCCCAAACTGATTCGGGGTAATTACCGTATTTGTCTTTATAGGCTTGCATAAAAGCTTTGCCTTCAGCAGTGGTTAAATCACTGGCCACAGGGGGGCTAAGGAAAAGAAAGCCCTCAGCAGCTTTTGTTCCTGCAATTTCGACAAGCACAGGATTATTTACCGCATCACCGCCCATCATAGGAACATTAAAGCCCATTTCCATTTTTTGACGAAGTAATAGTCCAGCTTCAGGATAATAGCCTGTGAATAAAATAAGTTCAGGATTTGTGGCTTTTACCTTGGTTAAAATGGCAGAATAATCTCTTTCTTTTGGAGTTAATGCGTCAAAAAATACTATGTTTATACCATTTTTTTCAAGTTCGCCCTTGGTTTGGTCGGCAAGTCCTTTGGCATAGGAAGAATTATCATGCACAATGGCAATATTTTTAAATCCAAGTTTTTGAATGTAATTACTAGCCACAAGGCCTTGTTCATCATCGCGTGGTGAGGTTCTGAAGAAATACTCCAATCCTTTTTCTGTAAGTCGAACGCTGGTGGAACCTGTTCCTATTTGCAAAATTTCTGATTCATCATAAATATTTTGAGTGGCTTCGGTTACGGCAGAACCATAAGTTCCAACTACGGCAATAACTTCTGAGGAAACAAGTTTTTGAGCCGCCAAAGCAGCTGTTCTTGGATCACCACCATCATCTTCAATAATCAACTCAATCATTTTGCCATTAATTCCGCCATTTTTATTTACTTCATCTTTTAATAAAGTGACGATTTTTTCCATATTTTGCCCTTCACTTGCCCAACCTCCGGTCAAGGGACACATAAGTCCAATTTTAATGCTTTCAGCTTTAGCAGAAGCTATAAAGCCAAGGGAAAAAGTGGCAGCCAAACAAATTGATGCGATAACTTTTAGCAGTTTCATAATTTCTTCCTTAAATAAAATATTTTTTGGACTAAGCTATAAAGTGACTTAGTGCAAAATGTAGAAACAATGCTATGCTAATTTTAAAAAAAATTCAAAACTAATTTTTAGTTTTAAATTTAATCTTAACATTTATTGCTTGACGTAAGCATTAAAGTCTAGTAAGGAATTATAGCTCAAAACCATAGTAGGAAATAATATGTTTGAAAGTTTGACAGACCGATTATCGGGGGTTTTTCGTAATCTTAGTGGAAGAGCCCAGCTTACAGAAAGTAATATTCAAGAAGCGCTTAGAGAAGTGCGTCTTGCCCTATTGGAAGCTGATGTTAACTTTAAGGTTGTTAAAGAATTTACAGAAGCAGTTAAGGAAAAAGCCCTTGGCCTTGAAGTAATGAAGGGAGTTAGCCCCGCCCAACAAGTAATTAAGGTAGTTAATGATGAACTAACCAATTTGCTTGGGGGCGAGAGCACAGAGCTGAAATTGCAAGGCAAGCAACCGGCAATTATTTTAATGGCAGGTTTACAAGGTTCAGGTAAAACAACCTCTTCTGCTAAATTAGCTCTTTTACTACGCCAACAAAAAATGAAGCCCTATTTGGTTCCGGCTGACATTTATCGTCCGGCCGCCATAGATCAGCTACAAACCTTGGCAAAACAAATTGACATTCCATGCTTTAATTCAAATGCCAATATGAAGCCCCTTGAGATTGTAAGGCTTGCCATTGAAGACGCCAAGGAAAAACAGGCCACAGTTCTAATTCTTGACACAGCAGGGCGCTTACATATTGATGATGTTCTGATGGGAGAGCTTGCCGAAATAAAAGAATTTGCAGATCCGCAAGAAATTTTATTTGTGGCTGATGCCATGACAGGACAAGATGCTGTTACAGTTGCAGAGGCATTTAATGAAAGGTTAAAAATTACAGGTGTGGTTTTAACCAAGATGGACGGCGATGCCAGAGGTGGGGCAGCACTTTCCATTAAATCTGTAACCGGTGCTCCGGTTAAATTTGTGGGTATGGGCGAAAAAATTTCTGAAATGGAAGTTTTTCACCCTGATAGAGTTGCCGGAAGAATTCTTGGCATGGGCGATGTGCTGACCTTACTTGAAAAGGCTCAAAGCAATATTGAAGAAGCTGAAGCGGAAGCTTTGGCCAAAAAAATGCAGAAAGCTAAATTTGACCTTGAAGACTTTAGAACTCAGATGAAGAGAATGAAGTCCATGGGCTCATTTGCCTCCTTGATGAAAATGATTCCCGGACTTGGAAGTATGGCTAACCAGCTTGAAGATATGAAGGGGCACGAAAAGGAACTTGGTAAAACCGAGGCTATTATTAATTCCATGACCATGAAGGAAAGGCGCAATCCGGAAATAATCAACCCTTCAAGGAAAGTTAGAATTGCTAATGGATCTGGCACAAGGGTTCAAGATGTTAACCAGCTATTGCGTCAATTTGAGCAAATGCGTAAAATGATGCAAGGTATGCTTGGCGGCAAGGGCCCAAAAGGCATGGGTGCTCTTGGTAAAAAAATGCCTGATCTCAATAAACTTGGTGGTATGGGTGGAATACCTGGCCTTGGCGGAATGGGTGGCTTAGGTGGACTAGGTGGTATACCCGGACTTGGTGGTGGTTCAAGAACAAATAGTTCTCCAACCAAGAAGAAAAGGGTAAAAGATAAAAAGAAAAAGAAGAAAAGATAATTAGTCTATGCTAAAATTTGTTAATAAAGATAAATTTAGCAAAAATGTACAAAAAAATCTGCAAGAAATAAGCACATAGGGTGCAATTTTCTTGAAAATTTTGAGTTGGAAAAAAAATATATAATATAGCATAATTAACTTTAGGAGATAAAAATGGCTGTAAAAATTAGATTAACCCGTTCAGGATCAAAAAAACTTCCCTTTTACCGTGTAGTTGCAATCAATAGCGAAACTCGCCGTGATGGACGCCCACTGGAATACTTGGGCTATTATAACCCCCACAAAGACCCTGCCGAAGTAAAAATTGATGCTGAAAAAGTTGAAGCTTGGGTAAAAAAAGGCGCAAAGCTCACTGACACAGTAAAAAATATTTTAAAAGTTAATAATAATTAATTTTTAAATAAATATTTGAAAATTTTCCTGACACTTTGTTATTTTGGCAAAGTGTCTTTGGTGTTTAATGAGATTAATCCTTAAAATTACCGCTCTTGACCATCTTTTCTAAAGCAGATATAATTTTTTTTATGCAAATAGACTTGAATCAAACCTTTTAAAGGAGTGACATAATGAAAGTATTAATGATTAATGGAAGCCCACGCAAAGAAAGCTGTACTTTAACAGCTTTAAATGAAATTGCCACAACTCTTAATGAAAATGGAGTTGAGACAAATATTGTAAGTATTGGAACTAAGGAAATTAGAGGCTGTATTGCTTGTCAAAAATGTATTTCCACAGGCTACTGTATATTTAAAGGCGATCCTGTGAATGAACTTGTGGACGCTATGAAAGAGCATGATGGATTGATTGTAGGTTCTCCAGTTTATTATGCAGCTCCAAATCCATCTCTTTGTGCATTGCTGGATAGAATGTTTTATTATAAATCTGCCCCTTTTGCCTATAAGCCCGGAGCAGCTATTGTAAGTTGTAGGCGTGCAGGTTCAACGGCGGCCATTGATTGCTTGCAAAAATTCTTTACCATTGCTCAAATGCCCATTGTTTCAAGCCAGTATTGGCCTATGGTGCATGGAAATAGCCCTGACCAAACTCGCCAAGACTTGGAAGGAATGCAAACCATGCGAGTTTTAGGTAGAAATATGGCTTGGTTATTAAAATGTATTGAAGCAGGCAAGGGAACTGTTCCCATGCCCAAGGTGGAAGAAAGAGCTCTAACTAACTTTATACGATAATTTCAGCTATAAATAGGTTATAAAACTAAATGAATAATCAAGAAATCAGCATTGAATTGCTCAAGCTGTGGCAAGCTTATGGAAATGTGGAAAAAATATTTTTCCACAATCCCCTTGATAATAAAACAATTATCGCCGCAATAGTTGATGAGAATGTTAGTGCTGATTTCACTTTTTACGCCTTTAATTTCTTTGACTTTAAAAGTTCAGATTTTGAAATTAATAAATCCGGAATAAAATTTAAAGACTTCTGTATTGCTAAGGACGGCAAAATAATTGCCAAGCAAACAAGTAAAGATTTAAAAATAGAAGAAATCAATAATATTTTCCATCAATATGAAATGATTAGAGAAAGTTTTCCCATTTGGGAGAAGCAAATACAAAATCTAATCCAACATATTAGCATTGGAGAGCTTGAAAAGGTTGTAATATCTCAAAAGGTTGAACTACTAAGCCAAAATGATTTTTGTCCTGCTTCAATCTTGCTTAATTTACTGAATATGAATGAGCAAAGTTTTGTTTTTGCTCACCATAAAAATGGTCGAACATTTTTGGGTGCCAGTCCGGAATTATTGGTGGGCAAAAGTAAAAATAAAGTTTTTAGCTATGCCTTGGCCGGTACAATGGGAAAAGGCGGTCAGAATGATGCTCAATTGGGGCAAACATTATTAAAAGACGAAAAAAACCGCCTAGAACACCAGATAGTTATAAATAATATTCAAGATGAGATGGAAAAGCTGGCTCAAGAAGTAATAGTTGGACAAACTAATTTAATAGAACTTCCCAATTTATTTCATTTAAAAACTCCAATTACAGCTAACTCCAAAGTCCCGCTACTCGATTTTGTAAAAACCATGCACCCAAGCCCTGCCCTTGGAGGCTATCCAAGGGATAAGGCCTTAAATTTAATCAAAGCCTATGAAAAATATGATCGAGAGCAATATGGTGCTCCACTAGGTTATGTGGATAAAAACGGAGATGGGCTTTTTGTAGTGGGCATACGCTCTGCCTATGTGGAAAAAAATAAAATTTCAGCCTTTGCCGGCTGTGGTATTGTGGAACAATC